>JASLZV010000268.1 GCA_030754715.1 Phycisphaerae bacterium | reverse complement strand
GCGGATTGGCCCACTGCATCGGCGTGTCGGCGATCGCGTGAAACGCGGCGTGAGTAAGAATCGGAAGACCAAGCCGTTGAGCGTGACGGTGCACGCGCCGGGCCGGTTCCTCGCAAGGGTGATAGTGCTGGTACACCGGGCTCATCTTGATCCCCCGCAGGCCTAGATCGCCGACGCACCGCTCCATCTCATCGATGGCGTCGGGCTGATGCGGATCGATCGACATGAATCCGATGATCTTGTCGCGATGAGCGCGTGCGTAATCGGCGATCGCGTCGTTGGGCGTGTTCATCTGAAGCGCCAGCGAGTTGATACCGAACACGATGGCCTTATCGACGTTGGGCATCGCGGTCCAGTGCCGCTCGGGTGTGACGTGAAGATCACACTGCATCGCGGCGTTGGCGCGGCCGCAGGCCTCACAGAACACCGGTCCCCATTGCTCCAGCGTCGAGAGGTGCGTGTGGACGTCGATGATCATCGAACGCTCTACTATTGAGTCGGCCTTGGCGCAGATGCCGCGCCTATTGTTGGAGTAGTAACCATAGTAGCGGATCAGGTGCGCGCCCTCGTGGGGGATGTGCTGGGTCAGTTCGGCCAGGAAGTCCAAGGGTTCGAAGTCCTGGAAGTTGCTGGCGGTTCCGCCGAAGAGATCCGCAGTCGCGGGCTTGGAGAAATGCTGTACGTGATCCTTCAAGGAGCCAGCCCAACTGCGCAACATGGGTTAGTCAGTCTTCTTTTCGTTCAGGGCGGCGCCAGATAGAAACGCACCTCGCTCAGACCCGCGTCGGACGCTTTACCGTTGCTCCAGTTGTGCTCCTGGGCGTCGGCCGTGGTGATCGTGACATATTTCGCCTGGGCGCCGTCGAAATCGATGATGAGACTGATGGCAGTGGCGGCGGTCGTGACAACTTGGGGGACGAGGCCTTCGTAGATCGTCGTCCAGTCGTCCGGTTCGTCGCTGCCGGTGGTGGAATACTGAATCGTCACCCGCTTGAACCCCTGGATGCGCCAATCGTAAGAGTCCGTGCGGGAATCGAAGTTCCAGATCCACATCTCGCCTAGGCGACAGGGGTCGTCGAAGGCGAACTCGATCCAGTGCCCGCCCTCGACGGTGCCCCCGCGGGGGTTGGCCTTGCTGTCGGCCATCGGGCCGGTGACGAACTTGTTTGCCGGGTCGGCGGGGTCGTGCGTCATTCCGTCGGTGCTGATTCCCGAGCCGTTGATGACATTGTCCGCAATGCAGGTCGCGTGTGAACTTGAGGCGCGGACCTTGATCGCGGCGGAAGAACTCCACTTGTTGGCCAGCCCCGGACTACCCACTGCCGGGGCCGCCGCGTCACGCTCGACCACGATCGCCGGCGCGTACCAGTTCGATGGTGAAAATCCGTGGACGGGTTTGTCGACGACGAACTCGAGTAATGCGTAGCGGCCCGCGAACGATGTGACGTCCACGTCGAACGGTTGGGGCACCAAGGGCCGTTGGCCCCCGAGGACGCGGAGCACTTCATTGCCGTTGATGCGGACGACGGCGTCGCCGATGCTCTTGGGCTGGACCCCCATGCACCAGGCGCCCCGCAGGCGGATGCTTTTTGCGCGGGGGAACCTGCCAATGATCTGGGCCGTGCCGCCGACGTGCTGGAAGAAACCGTCTCCCTGTTGTGCAACGAAGCCGGCGCGTTCCTGGGGTGGCCATTGCCAGGGCAGGTCGGTCCATTTGCCCGCCAACGGTACGTTCGACTCGCCAAACGCCAGTAGCACGCTGGGCTTGTCGGCGGTGGCGGCGATCGTCACGCGGGCGGTCTTCATCTTGCGGTTGACCCGCACTGCCGTGCCGTCGAGGAAGACCCGCACGTCGTCGGGCACGACCATTGCGATTTCACCGTGGCCGGTGAAGGTGATCTTGTGGAAGGCACCGCCCGTACCGATGAATTGCGCCCGGAGGCGACGGTTCATGTCGGAGTAAAGCGCGAAATCCTCTGGGATGTCAGTGACGTGAAACCGATCCGACCCCAGCGTAATGGACTCGTCAAACACGTAGGTCTGTTTCGGGTCCAGGCCCAGCAGTGTGTCGTCTTTGTAGATCGCCCAGTCCGGCAGCGCTCCCGGGCCCGACCATGTGCGGACGCCGGTGACGCGCGTGCCGAACCATTGAGGCTGTTTGCCGGGCTCATAAACAACAAGCCCGCGGCGCGTTGGGTGTTTCTCGTAGAACGCCGTCACACCAACAGGTCCCTGCCAGCCTGAGAGTTGATGGTTCTTGCGGGGCAGTCGCGGGGCCGGTGACAAATCGTATCGCTGGAACGCCTCAGCGATATGCAGCCACGATTGCTCCGTGCTCGCGCCGGGCAGCAAGAACCCGTACGACTGGAACTCATCGAGCGTCTTCTCGTCAACGGGTTGGTAGTAAGCGCTCTCGGGGACAATCTTGACGAAACGACGGTAGATGTAGCCAGCCAGCGGATGGCCAAGGTCCAGCGTCGTCAAGGCGAAGCTGGACCACCGCGCGTTGAGCGTGTTGATCTGCTCGGTCTCGATGGCGACGTGAGGATAGGCCTCGAGGAGTTCCTTCTCCAGTGCCATCACACCCTGAATCGCCGTGACGCCGTCGATAAGGAACCGGCCTGTGGGCGCCATGGATTCATCGAGATAGATCACGTCCACGCCGGCGTCGACCAGTGGGCTCAGCCGTTGGATCAGGTGATCTCGCCAGTCCTTCAGGGCGGTCGAGGCGTAAACGACGGTAGGCGGCACGCCCCAGACAGTGATCGGGCCATCCTTGGTCTCGAGCGTCATGCGCCCGGCGTGCGACGGATTAGGGCCTTGCCACGTTTCATTGCCGTCGGCGTCCGTCTCGATCACCATGAAACTTTCGCCAAAGCGTTCGATCAGTTCGGGATAACGCGGATCGACGCCGGTCGTGTTGACATGGGCGCCGACGTGAAAGCCCAGTTCGCGTGCCCGTCGAAACCATCGGGCCGCGGCGGGGCCCGGCGTGTAGTTTGGGAAATGGTTATCGAAGGCGTAGGGACGGTATCCCGCCATCCTGCCGAGCAAGGTCTTGGCGGGGTCGAGGCGTTTGGCCAGCGCCTCCAAGGCATCGAAATCGCCGACGGGCACGTACGCCTGCGTGCGAATGTCCTTGACCCATTTTTGGGGCTTCTTGTCGATCGGGACCAAACCCACGTCGTGCTCGAGCCAATCGACATAGGGATCGATTGCGCCGAACCACGTACCCTTGTAGGCCCGCAGGCGGATCTCGTACATTTCGGGCGTTTTGGTGGGCAGTGCAAAGCCCCG
>JASLZV010000267.1:2977-3301 GCA_030754715.1 Phycisphaerae bacterium | reverse complement strand
CCAACGAGTTGCGGTAGGCCTTCGAGATTGTGTGCCGGCTGAAATCCGCGGGCCGAATGGGCCAGGATCAGCGTCATGTTCGGGTAATTCTCGCAGTAGCGGCGAATCCATTGGATATTGGACGGATCGGCCACCGCACGCGCCTTGACGAGGTGCAGTGTAATGCCCCAGCCTTCATCGTCGGCCACCTTTACCAGCGGCTCAGGGAGATACGCGGGGATGTCGGCCTCCCATGTGGGGCTGGTTGCCGCAAACAAGTGGTAGCATTTGAAGCCATGGAGTCCAAGTCGCTTAACCTCCTGACGCACCCATTCAGGATCGTCT
>JASLZV010000267.1:0-2967 GCA_030754715.1 Phycisphaerae bacterium | reverse complement strand
AACAGTCCGCGGCATGAGGCATCCCGGGCTGCGTTACGGCCTATCCATTCGTTGGCGTGCCCGAGTTGTTCCTCGACAAACGGCGACGGGAGGAACAAGGCGGCAAGGGCTCGGCCCGGATGGAGGCAGTCGAGCCACTGCAGACATTCATCGTACCCAACAGGCGTTGAGAGGTTAAGGGCTGTCTCCGGCGGCAATTGTTCGGGCTGCCAGAGGTGGCAATGGGCATCAAAGACGCGGTCGGGTACGAATGAAGCGAGTTCACGCTCAAAGAACTCACGATCCAGATCAGTCGCTTCGGCCATTTCCATTACACTTTTCCTTTGATTGAATTACTTGCGTTACTCTCAACGACCTCTTGGGCCTTGTCCTGATGAGACGGGGCGGGTCGGAAGTTGTCTCAAGATAGATCTACCGGCTGTGACTGTTTCGTTTGGTTGCTCTTTCTGGCTGCATCAATCACCTGAAGTTGCCGAATGACGCTTTGGGGCGTTACCGGAGGTGCTTCGCCCCGCAGGAGTTTGTCGGCCAGATCATCGTAGTAAAGAGGCACATTCCCGCCGTCATTGTGGAAGTTGTAATCCTGTGACCACTCCTTGTCGTCAAGTGTCTTAACGTGCATTGTGATTTCTGGCAGCGTATCGTCAATCCAGGCAGAGCCCCGGGTTCCGCAGATGTGCCACAAGGCCTTTGGGAAGTATGATCGAAGAATCTCCGCTTCGACGATTTGTCCGGCGTTGTAGCGGACAACAATTTTGAAGCAATCGTCCGCATCGCCATGGTCGAGAATTCGATGGAACCCGGCAAAGACCGTTTCGGGTTCTCCCTCGACCATAAGCATGGCAGCGTCGAGATGATGGACCCCGACGTTGGAGACGGCACCACCGTTGAACTTGCGCCATATTTGCCAGTCTTTTCGCTCGTTGAAATTGTGCTGTGCGCTGTAGACCTGGAACACCTGGCCCAGGACACCCGAATCGACAACCTGCTTGATCATCTGTGTGTCAGGTTGATAACGAACGGACTGATGTATCGTAAGGAATCGCCCGGCTTTCTCGGCTGCGGCAAGCATCTCCTTGGCTTGCTTGCCGTCGGCGGCCATCGGCTTTTCGACCAAGACATTGCAGCCGGCGTCCAACGCAGCAAGCGTCATCTCGTAATGGAGGTGGGATGGGGTTGCAATGACCGCCACGTCGGCAAGGCCAGCGTCGAGCATTTTCCGGTAATCATCGAAAGTCTTGAATCCTTCGAAGTCAACAGCGGCGGCGAATTTCTTTCGGACCTCTTTGCTTGTGTCGCAGACGGCCGTTAGTTCAAAGCCATCGATACGGACAGCCTGGCGTACGTGCCTCTCGCCAATCCGGCCCAAACCGGCCACGGCGAATTTGATCGGGCGTTCTGGGGTCATGTTGACTCTCCTGAAGCGATGAACGGGGTACCACAAATCTCGTTTGGCGATGCCAAGCAATGCTCACAAGGGCCAGTTGGTAATGTCTCATCGAACAATACATCACTGCTCAACACCATCCGATTCCTTCCACTAGTTTGAATCGGCGCACGACTCCAGCAAGAGTGCAGCAACACCTTTCAGGGACTCGTCTGCCGAGGCGCCCCAAGCCCATATACTCCACAGGATAGGGGGTGTCAATCTCCTTGTTCCACCTTGCCCATTTGCCCCACGGTAGTGTATTTGTGAGTAGGTTGCAATCAGTGAAAAAGGACCTTGAATATTGCCCCCTATGTGGGCAGCAGATATTTTACGCTTGATACTCTTAATGGGTGCGGTCTGCAGGATGGGAGGCAAGTGGGCAAGGAGAGTCAGAAATGAAGCCCCGAACGTATCGGAATAAATTCCTGGTGTCCGACGACGCTAAGAACCTCCAGATCGAGAATCTTCGTTGTAAAGTTAATCCGGCGTCAAGCATCCCGACCCGATTCTGCGCATGGATACCTGGGATCAGGAGAGCGATGTATTCAACGATATGAATGTGCTCTACGACGAAGAGGAAGGTGTCTTTAGAATGTGGTATTGTGTCGGGTGCTATGCCGGCAAGCATTACCATTGGTTGCGAAGACTTGCTTATGCGACAAGCAGCGAGGGGCTTCATTGGAACAGGCCCGAACTCGGTTTGGTGCACGGACGTGTTTGTGCACCAGAGTGATATTCAGGGCGACGGTTTCAAATCTCTGACCGAGGGCAAAACCGTAACGTTCGATATCACCGAAGGTCCCAAGAGTCCTAAAGCCAGCAACGTGTGCAAGATCTGATTCTCGAAGGCAGTTTGACAATTGGACAAGAAATCGCCGGGGCCACAGGCGCCTTAGGAGGGTTTTGTTCCGAGAGCTCAAGGAGCGAAGTTGCATCTGCCGGACCGGACAGCAATTCCAGAGTTGACATTGGACGCATATCCGCCTATACGTGTTATACGGTCGTCTGAGAGTCGTAACTCACGGCTGGAGAATCTGTAAGTAGTGGCTTTGAGTGGGCGATGGCGACCGCGTAAGGTCCGGAGCTCAGTGGGTCAATTTCATTGGCCATGTTGCTCTTGTGCGTCCGATGATACACGGGGCCTTGCGGAATTGACAGATGTGAGATACACGTGAGCGGCAAGGACGTGAAAATGCGCGACAATTTGCAGGGCTGGCTGGTGCTGGTCGCCATGGCGGTCATGCCGGTGGCAGCACTGGGGCAGGAAAGAGGCGGCCGAGAGGTCTATGAGGAGCAACTTCGGGTTGCGATGGACAAGCAACTTCCCGAGGCCCGCGAGGTCAGTGTTGACGCAGGGGGCTGGTTCAACTTTGCGTTGATGATCTTTGATGACGCTGCCGCCGATAGAGACCGGGCGTTGCGGCAGTTTCAACTGCGCGTTTGGGGCAGCGTGAATGTCAGGGGAGTGCACCGGGCCTATGTCCGCGGACTGTTGAGTTATGACGATTGGGAAAGCGGGGATAATCCAACCATTGGTC
>JASLZV010000266.1 GCA_030754715.1 Phycisphaerae bacterium | reverse complement strand
TGTCGTTCCATGCCGCGTGGAGACTCCGAAAAACATAAAAAATGACGAAGCGCGTTCGCTAAATAGGATTAAAGCGAGTATACACTCCCAATGATATTGAGTAAACCAATCGGGATAACTAGTACCGCTAGGCGAGAGGTATGCATCGATTGAGTGCATTGAGCGGGCAGTTATGGTAGGATGGCGTTAGATTGGCTGCCATGGTCTTTTGCTTGCGGGGGCTTCGGTTATTTCATGAACGATGGCGACAAACCCGTTGATCGTACTCGACGTGTTCTCGTTGGATTGTGTCTGCTCGCCGCTATCGCGTTGATCATCGCTTTTGTAATCTCTCAACAGCCGTTCGCCTCTCTGGGTCACAAGGAACCGGGTCACAAGGAACCGGGTCACAAGGATTCGGGTCACAAGGATTCGGGTCACAAGGATTCGGGTCACAAGGAACCGGCCATCGTCGTGCAGCAGGTCCGTGCAGAGGATCTTCCCATTGCTGTCGCTGAAGATGATTATGCGGACGCTGAGTCGTGTCGAGAATGCCATGAACACAATTACGACACTTGGTACGACTCCTACCACCGCTCGATGACTCAGGTTGCAAACAGGCAGACCAGTGCGGCGTCCTTTGACGACGTTGAGATTGAGTTCGCGGATCCAGTGGCAAAAAAAGTTACTCTGAGAGATGACGATGATGGGCTCTGGTTTGAAATGGAAGTGGAAAATACAGCCGGGGAGACTCAAGTTGTCCGGCACCCAATCGTTCTCTTGACCGGCTCACACCATGCTCAAAGTTATTGGTATCCTTCAGGTAAGGGCCGCGCATTGAGACGAGCGCCGTTCACCTACCGCATCGACCAAGGGCGCTGGATAACATATGGAGCGACTTTCTTGCGCCCGCCGGGTGCCGATCCCAATCCCCCGGATATTGTCGGTATTTGGAACCAGATGTGCGATCGTTGTCATACAACGAATCCTCGACCGCGTGCGGAAGATGACGGTAGTTTTGATACACATGTATCCGACCTTGGCATTTCGTGTGAAGCGTGCCACGGACCTGGGAAACAGCACATTGAGAATGCCGAACTTGAATTGGACGACCTGGCAATTGTCCAGCCGGAAAAACTATCGCCGGCACGCGGTTCGGAGGTGTGTGGGCAATGTCATGCTGCCGCTGAGTTCAAGAGTGATGAGGACCGCGCCAAGTGGTTGCGTGAAGGTTTTTCATTCCATCCCGGTGATGAACTTGCAGAGCACCTGCACATCAAGGATTCGGACATCCATACATTTTGGAACGATGGCATGGTTCGCCTCTCCGGCCGAGAATACAACGGGCTACTCTCGACTCCCTGTTTCAATCATGGTGATCCTGCGCGGCAGATGACCTGTATGTCTTGTCATGTGGTCCACCCACCAGAGGATGATCCGCGGCCAGCAAAAGAGTGGGCCAACGATCTCCTGAAACTAAATATGGATTCGAACCGGCCTGGCTTGCAGAACAATGAGGCTTGTACGCAATGTCACGAAGAATATGCAGATGAAACATTTCTAACGAACCATACCCATCATGAAATTTCGTCGTCCGGCAGTATTTGTTACAACTGCCACATGCCGCACACGGCATGGGGTTTAATGAAAGCGTCCCGCAACCATACGATCACCAGTCCGAATGTTCAGGAGAGTTTAGACCCTATCGGACGACCGAATGCATGCAATCTTTGCCACTTGGACAAGCCACTCTCGTGGACGGCCGAGGCGCTCAACCGTCAATATGGTCATTCCGGCACGCTCCCGGCAATGTCACGCGATCAGCGGGAGATAGCATCGGGTATGTTGTGGGCCCTCAAAGGCGATGCGGCCATACGGGCGTTGGTGTCGTGGGGAATGAGTTGGCAACCGGCACGCGAAACGGCCGGCACCTACTGGACGGTTCCCGTCCTGGCCAACCTGCTCCTGGACCCTTACGAGGTGGTTCGAAATAGTGCGTATCTTACCCTCAAAACGATAGACGGTTACGAGGATCTCGATTACGACTTTCTTGGATCTCAAGAGCAGCGCGAGGCTGCTGTAGAGCGGGCACTCCAGATCTGGGAGCATCAGCGGCAAGCAGAGAAGTGGGGGGCGAGCGATCCGCTGCTGCTCGACGAGGCGGGCCAGTTGAAGGAGGCGGAAATGCAGCGCCTTTTACGGTGGCGAGATAATCGCGATGTCATTATTGCCGAGTGAATAGAACTGCCACGTCTTTTAGCAATTGCCAAAACGCACCACTTGGGAGAGGCCGTGCGGTTTCCATGGTGGCGTATTCTTCAAAGGCAGTTCGGCTCCGGGATGTGAGGAAGCAAAAGGATGCAGCAGTTTCTCTTCTACTCCTCTTTGATTTTTAGAAGTTGATTGGGCTCAATAGGTCCGACAACGATTTGCGTTTTGCCTGAAGGCCATTGCACTTCAATCCGTTTTGCGCTCTTGGCATCCCCGAGGCCGAAGTAGAGTGGATACTGACTTTGGGCGAGATAGCCTGATTTGCCATCGTAATATTTGGTGAGTCTTCCTGAGTCCGTTGTCACGGTGACCTTGGCCCCCAACCCATCGCGGTTTGATTTGCTGCCAATAAGTTGAATCTTTAGATAATGTACTAAGTTCCGATCGGTTAGGTTGCTCACTAAAACCATCGGTTCTGAATTAAAGTCGTTGGTAACGATGTCCAGATCACCATCGTTATCGAGGTCAAAGATTACCGATGACCTTGATCCCAAAGCGCCCCAGACTTCAACTTTACCGCTCTGGCCTTCGCAAAGCGGATGCGGTCGATCAACGCCATCACAATCGAGTTCGAACCAGGGGATTGCAGTACGACCATTGCGTCGCGGTTCGACTCCGACGATAAACTCGCTATCCAGAAAGCCCTTTCCGAGATTGTTCAGAAGCACGGAGTTTAGGGCATAGCGAAATCCAAAATTCATGCTTGATGCTATAAAGACATCCTCATAACCATCGGCATTCAAATCCCCGATGCTCAGTCCCCAGGGCCAATAATTCTCGGTGTTGAGGGCGTTGGAAACCTCGGTAAATGTTCCATTGCCATTGTTTTCAAAGAAGGCATTTCCCAGTACATGATTGCCATCCGTAGCCAGATAGTTCAGAGGCAGTTTTTTGGCTTGGGAAACTTTCGCCTTTTCATTTTCTAACGAGAAGGTCTTGAAAAGCGATTGATCCCACATATCGACGTGCATGTCGGTAAGTATGATATCCATCCGCCCATCATGATTATGATCAAACACACCGACACCCATCGTTCCCCAAGGCGTTGCCGGAAATAATTCG
>JASLZV010000265.1 GCA_030754715.1 Phycisphaerae bacterium | reverse complement strand
GGCCCGTCGCCCGCCTTCTTCGTGATCGTGGGCAGGTCACCGGTGACCACCGGCGGCCGCAGCATTTGACCGTAACCTAAATAAGGTCTCGCAAATTCGTGATGGCAGCTCAGCAGGTCGTGCTGCCATTGTGCGGCCTCGGGCAGCGCGCCACCTTTGTGATAACCCCACGTGCCGGACACCGAGTTCATGTGACCGCGCAACCACTGTCGCCCCACAGGCACCGGCCCCTCCTCCATCCAGTGCATGCCGCCGAACAGTTGCGTGTAGTCGTGATAGACCGCCTGCCAGACAGGCGCGTCGTAAGGATAGGTGCCAGTATATTGTGCGTCGAGCACGTCAAGGGCGAACTCGGCGGGGCCTTCGCCGCAGAACATGGCCTCCGGATCGATCTTGTGGACCGTGTCACGCAACTGTTTGTACAGTTCATGGACACCACGTGACCAGTAGTCTCCGCCCGCCATCGCGTGGCCGTGGTTGGGATTGTGACAGTCGCTCAGGTGGTCCGAGAAATAGTCGAAATAGACGCCACCGGTGCGATAGCGTTTCACGTGTTCTATCGAGACGCTGGTAAGCTTTTCGCGCCAGATCTGCGAGGCCGGGCACATGGCGACGCACTCTTCGGACGGTGAGAGTTCGGCCCAGAGAACACTTTCACGATCTTCACCGAGCATCGCACCTTTTTCCTTTGCGCCGCTGAGTTGGTAGCTATCCGTGCCCGCGTTCCACATCCAGCCCAGGACGTAAGGAATGACGCGTCCGCCCCGTGCACGCAGCTTCTGATTGATATTTTGATAGTTCACCGACCCGCAACGCGGCGGAAAGTAGTCTACATTCACGTCGTGCTGGTAGGGTTGGCCGTAGTATCCGTAGTCGTGCGTGGCGGTATTGGGGAAGTCGAACAGGTCGCGCTTAACAAATTCACGCTGCTGGTCATTGTAATCGCCCAGGTGGCCGCACGCCCAGTAATCCAGGTTCAGGAGCCATTTGGGATAGTCCTGGCGCTGATACATCGGCCCCTTGGCGCACCACGGCGCCGTGACGGCCCACTTGCGATAGATGCGCGCGACGTCGAACCAATCGCCCTCGAACGGCCCGATTACGCAGTCGCCGGGCGATTTGTACTGCCCGACTGGTTTGTCCCCGCCCCAGCCGAGCACCGGGTGCGATATGGCATAGCGGAGCGTCTGTGAATCGACGTCTGCTGTCCAGCTCATGTCCTTCCACGCCGCCGTCGGGTCGTGGTCACCGATATAAAGTCCCCGTCCCCCGCCCAGCAGCGCGGTGAACTGCATGTAATAGCGATCGCAATAACGCATGTTCACGGGTTTGCCCGTGGTCAACGGCGTCGGCTCCGTATAACCCGTACGATAAGCGTGCAACAGGCGATCATCGGCCGCATCCTTGGCCAGGGGGCGGATACCATCGAGGACCGGAAAGACCACGTCCCGCAAGCCCACCCCCTCGGCAGCGGCGTCCACATGAATACGCGACCGCAACAGGTTGTCATCGGCACCCAGATGCGAGGTGACAACCACACGGATGTCGCCGGTCCAAGTGAAGGTCAGGGTGTTGGGCGTTGATCGGGTACTGCACGGCAAATCGGTGTTCGCGATCGTGCGACCGTCCTTCAGTTTCACCTGCCACCACAGGGCGCCCGGCGATGTCGGGTCGAGCAGGCCAGCCTGACCCGTGCCATCCTCAATCCCGATCAGTCCGCCGCCCTCCTCTGGCGGTGCCCAGCGGTAGACCACCGTGTCGTTACCCAAGGTCGGGCCGAGAGCCGCTTGCACCTCTACCGGCCCCCATCCACAGAACGCGAGGATCACGAACAAGGCGAAGACCGTACTGTGCGTAACACGGAAATCGATTTCTGTCATGACAAACCTCCCAGACGTTTATCGTAACGCATAATACTCCCAACGCCCAATTGCGCTCACAAATTTCTGTGATTCAAGAACTCAACCTGTTCTGGTGTGATTGTTGCCCCGTCGCACGGTCATCGAGGTGTGGGAGGATCAGGGTTTTGCCATCCTTCCGACACCAAGCACCGCCCTCGCCGGCCCCAACGCACATGCCTGAAACCGACAGCGGCACGAACAATCCAGCCGCAGGCTGACTTTGTTGCAGCGTAGTTTAAGCTGGTCGGACCTGAATGCGAACTTGACCAAGCCATCCCTCCCGAATGATTATGATTACACTCTTAACTCTGGCTTGATCGAAGGCACGGGCTATCTTGTCTGACCAACTGCAAGACATCTGTTGTCGACAACCGGAGTGAGACAATGCACAGGAATCATCTGGATCTGGAGAGCCTGCTGAAGCAGCACGACATGGTCTACGAGGCGGCGCCGGTAGAGTGGGAACAGGGCTTTTTGCTCGGCAACGGCAACCTTGGCGCCGTGATATGGGGCGACGGCGCCCCAACCAATTTCACGCTCAACAGGATGGATTCCTGGGACCAGCGCGACAACCTCGACTTTGGGCCGGACGGCAACTACCAGTCCCTGAGGAAACTCCTCGACGCGGAGCAGTTCGAGGAGGTGGCAGAGCGCTACAATACGCGCCAGGAGATCCCCTACCCGACACCTGTTTTTATCGGCGGGATACGGCTCGATTTCGGCTCGCAGCCAAAGGGCTTCGAAGGCAGGCTCGGCCTGTTTGATGCGACGGCGGCGGGGACCATTTCCCTGGACCATGGCCAGGCCAGGTTCTCCAGCTTTATTCACGCGCAAAAGAACCTGCTGGTGCTGGAGGTGGAACTGGAAGGTGATGCCACATTCAAGTACACCCCGGAGGTTGACTGTCAGATCCTGCACAGTCCCCAGGAACGCGCCACGGAAAACCATGCAGAAACCCTCAAGGCCTGGGGGTATCCCCCAGCCGAGACCGGCAGCGAGGGCGCCCTTTCCTGGCACCTTCAGCAGATCCCGGACAGCGGTTCCTACTGCGTTATGTGGGCGCTGCAGGAGGAGCCGCAGGCACGCCGCTTCACATTGTTGCTCTCGGTTGAGCTCTGCCAGGACGGCGATCCGCTGGTGAGCGCCAGAAATCAAATGGAGGAGGCCCTGGAATGCGGCCGGCAAACCCTGTACGGGCAGCACCGCTCCTGGTGGCAGGCGTACTGGGAAAAATCCGCCCTGACCATCCCCGACCCCCGGCTGGAGAACCTCTACTATGTGGAGATGTACAAGCTCGCCTGCAATACAATTGGCCGGATCCCGACGACAACGCAAGGCGTGTGGGTCACCGGCGGGCCGACCTATCACCTCAATCTGAACGTGCAGGCGAGCTACTGGCCGGTTTACACCTCG
>JASLZV010000264.1 GCA_030754715.1 Phycisphaerae bacterium | reverse complement strand
GGCGGCCGTCCTGTGCCAAGGCGCGGGCATCGATCGCCACACCGCCTTGACGGCGCTGAAGCCACTGGTGGCCGCCACGCTGGAAAACGCCACCAAACTGGGACCAGCCAACGCCCTGACCGGGCCGGCGGCACGCGGCGACCTGGAGACCGTCCGGCGACACCTCCAAGCGATAAAAAAACACCCCGACACGCGAGGACTCCAGGATTTCTATCGCGTTGCGGGACAGTGGACACTGCAGTTGGCCGTTCGTAGCGGCAAACTCGACAATGAAGCCGCCGGCGCGCTGCGCCGGGTTCTGGAAATCCATCATCCGAAGGAGTAGTTCATGGTTGCTGAATTGATTGACGGAAAAGCCCTGGTTGCACAGATCAAGGAACAAGTAGCCGCGGAGGCCAAGGCCCTTTCCGACGGCGGCAGAACGCCGCGACTGGTGGCCGTGCAGGTCGGCGAAAACCCCGCCAGCAAGATTTACACCAACATGCAGGCCAAGAGTTGTGGCTCGGTCGGCATCGAGTATGAACTACTGAACCTGGACGACAATGTTTCCCAAGACGATCTGCTGGCCAGGATACGACAACTCAACGAGGACCCGACCGTCAGCGGCATAATCCTCCAGATGCCCGTGCCGAAGCAGATTGACGCCCGACAGGTTCAGGTGACCATCGGGCCGTCAAAGGACGTCGAGGGCATGGGTCCGGTAAACATGGGGCGGCTGTTCTACGGCGGGCAACTCGTCGCACCGTGCACGGCGGTGGCGGCCGTGGAATTGCTCAAGACCGCCCAGGGGGACCTGGCCGGCAAGGAAGTGGTCGTGGTGGGCCACAGCGAGATCGTCGGCAAGCCGATCGCCATGATTCTGCTCCAGAGCCTGCTCCAGAGCCCCACCGTCACCGTCTGCCACGTCGCCACAAAGGATCTGTCCTTCCACACGCGCCGCGCCGACGTGGTGATCGTAGCCGCCGGCGTGTCACAGGCGCGCTGGGGTGCCTATAGGCGCCGCAAGAAGGCCGGCGAAGAGGTGGAACTGCCCGACCTGTCGCCGCTGGTAAGCGCCGAGATGCTCAATGAAGGCGCCATCGTTATCGACGTGGCCATCAACCGCATCCCAAAGGGTTTCGACGCAAATGGCGAGCCGCTGAAGAACGAAAAAGGCAAGAACGCCATGAAGACCGTCGGCGACGTGGACTTCGAGGCAGCCAAGGAAAAAGTCGCCGCTATCACGCCCGTGCCCGGCGGCGTAGGGCCGGTCACCGTGGCAATGCTGCTGAAAAACACCATCGCCTGCGCCAAGGCAAACGCCTGAGGAGATTGCAATAAGTCTTGCGACACGCTTTGATTCGCGCCGCGCCGCCCGGCCAAAGCACACAAGGGCCGAGGTGCCTTGACAAGTCGCCGGCCGCCGTCTAGACTTCAGCGAGGTTGGCTTGAGGGCCGTTAGCTCAGTTGGCTAGAGCACCTGCTCGACACGCAGGGGGTCACTGGTTCAAGTCCAGTACGGCCCACTAGTTGCGCCTCTCTGTTCTCGCAGGGAGTCGTTTCTTTTCGCATAGCTTCGCAAATCGCTAGTTTCGCTTCGTCGCCCGATTCGTCCTGCGAGTCGGTGCGAGCCAATGCAGCCAGATACTGCACCTGATTATGCACCGCTTTTTGGAAGTGGTCTTCGGTCACTTGCAGATAGTGCTTCGTCGCCACCTGGGGGGTGTTGCCGATCCATGCGCAAACAACCTGGATGGGATACTGTTCAGCCAATTCCGTTTCCCTGGAAGATCGGCATTACTCGTATGCCAGCGTCGGCATGATGCTCCGTCTTGGAGGAGTAAACCGTGAACCGCATCTTCTCCCAGTTCACATCCTCCCACTTAAGCCAAGCCACTTCCGAGCCACATCGTAGGCCTCCGTAGCGGCAGAGGGCAAAGACCAGCCGCCATTGGGCATCAGGGCAGGCATCCAACACCGCCTCGGCCTCTTCACGACTGATGAAGTAAAACCGCTTCGGGTTTTCGCGAACAAGCGTGGGCTGACCATCGAAGGGGTTCTCGGCAATGATCTTCTTCCGCGCCGCCGCCCGAAAGAACTGCTTGGCAATCCCCATTCGCCGCCGCACCGTATTCTCGGCCAGTTCCTGTTGTGTTTTCAGGTGCACGCGAAAGTTGTCTGAATCGCCGGGGGAGATCTCGTCCAGGCGTTTCGACTCACCAAACGCCAGCAGGTTTCGCTGCGTGTGGCCGTACACGGTCGCCGTGGCCTCTTTCACGTCCTGTCGACCCAATGTTGTACCTTTACAACCATTCGGCCAACGTGGGGCATTCTCGACGTTCCTGTGGCTCGATCAGTCCTGCATGCTCCAGACGCCGCCGGATTGTGTCTGGCAAGCCAATAATCCATTCCGTCGTGGTGGGCTTTGGCGCTGTGCACGTTGTCTTACAGGCTATCAACTCTTCAATGTGCAACTTGGCCGATTCGGCCTGTTTCTTGTTGACCTTCCCGAGCCGGATAGATCTCCGTTTGCCGTCAGCCCCGACAAACTGAATCGTCCGCTGTATGCCGGGCATCCAAACGGTGTAGCCTCATCCCAGCCGTGCAAGTTGTCGGACCTCATCCTCAGGAGTACAGACTCGATGGCCGTATCGTCCCCATAGGCCGTGCGAAACGGGTACACCAGTGGCATCTTGACGTGAAAGACATCGATAGCATCAATCTTCATTGGGCGCCTCTTCCAGCAGGGCCTCAAAGAGACTCAGGTGCCGCGCATGCTGCGTCAGACGCTCGGGATGCCACTGCACGCCGAGCACCATGGTCCCTTCTGTCCGTTCTATGGCCTCGATTACCCCGTCGGCCGCCTTGGCGCATACTTTGAAGCCGGGAGCAAGCCTGTCAATAGCCTGGTGATGCGTACTGTTTACGGCCAGAGGTTGAGCCTGCACAACTTTCGCCAGCCGCGAGTCGGCCGAAATCGAAATTTCGTGGACCTCCTGATCGCTCCTAGCCATTTGCTGGTGTTTGATGCAATCCTCGGCGGCGTCTTCAAGATGCTGCACCAGCGTCCCGCCGGCCGCCACGTTAAGCAACTGCATACCCATGCAGACGCCCAGGATCGGCGTCTTCCGGGTAAGGGCCGCGACGGCCAGGGACAAATCGAATCGCAGACGGCGCTCGGGCGACATTCTGGTTGCCGGATGAAGCGGTCGGCCATAAAGGGAAGGGTCCACATCACCCCCCCCTATCAGCAGTAAACCGTCGAGTTCGGCAAGCACCTGCCGGATGTCGGCCTCGTCCTCAAGGAAAGGAAGCAGAAGCGGAATCCCACCTGCCTGAACCACCGCGTCAACATAGTCGGCGTAAACAAAAAGATT
>JASLZV010000263.1 GCA_030754715.1 Phycisphaerae bacterium | reverse complement strand
GTATTCGGTCACAATTAAGTGATAGAGACTTGCGTACGCAAGAGCTACCCACATCCCTGCGGGGATTACCCCGACAATAAAGCACAATAATCCGACCAGTACAACTGGAATGGAAAGCAGCCCTATAAAAAACACTGTCCATGCATGGCCTCGCGTCATCTCCCAACTGTAGCGAATTGCCTCAATGACGCCCATTTTCCTGTCTACAACCAGCAATGGCGCAAACCCCAGCCTACAACCCAACACAATACCTGGAACAAACAACAATAGGAAACCAATTGTCAATATCAACCAGAGCAGAAGCGCAATCCCTACGGCACTCCAGAAACTCTGAAACGGCGCGAACAAATCTCTTACTTGTGGCCGCTGGCCACGTGCAGCAATTAGATGTACGTACTGCGAACCAATGCCCACAGGCGTTGAAACCAGCACGCCAAACAGGATCTGGGCCGCCATAACCCACCCAAGATTCTCACCCATTTGCGCAAGGATACTGAACAATGAAGCAGGCAATTGAACAATAAAAGCCACTATCATGATTACAAGCAGGGAGAAGAAGCACGGCCACAGCCAGCGCCATCCATTGCGAAAACATTCATCCACGCTTATTGTCGGTATGGAGGTTGGTCTAGGATAGGAGTTTTGCATCTCGGCCTCGCGCAGTTTACGCGTATCTCCAATAACTTCTCACGTGCAAGTTCAGCCAGAACTACCTGCAGTATACACCCGCTCTCAGCGGTCTTCTTCGGGCAAGTCTCTCCCGCAATGTTTGCACACTATTGCCTCCGCCTTGATCAACTCTGCACAGAAAGGACATTTCCTATGTCCTGTTTCTAGTTTCTGTCGCTCTAGCGCCTCGGTGTCCTCTTTTATTAGCATCGCCGCGGGAAGCGCCACGATGAAAAGCGCCGCGCCGAAAAACCACCAGCCCAGAAAACTTCTACCCTTCTTGCTCGCGATGTACGCGGGCAGCAGGCCGAGTAGTACCGCAAGAATCACATATTGCATAGCCGGACTCCTTACACCTAATGTCTAGGGTGAGTTCGCGCACTTACAGGTAAGTGTTTCACACCAATATAACATATGGGCACCACCAAAGGGTCACTCATCGCTCATGATCCAGTGATCGACGCCACCATGATGCGAGCATGCCCCGCTGCCAGTCGCGGAACTCTCGCTTCCATCCCGGCATACCGCACCGGTCCGTACCGGCTCGCTGTCCTCCTCTTCGGGTTCTGGCTCGGGCTCCGCAGTAGGCTCCGGCGTGGGCTCTGCGGTTGGTTCGGGCTCTACTGCCTGCGGTTCCGGAGTGGGCTCAGGTTCCTCTTCTGTTGTGTCCTCAACCTGCTCGGCCTCGTCACTTGCTTCTGGCTCAGGTTCTTGCTCTGGTGTGTCCTCGACCTGCTCGGCCTCGTCACCTGGTTCCGGTTCATGCTCTGACTCAGTTTCTTCTTCCTCCCCACCATACAGCCACTCCGCAACCCCGCCGTGCCCGGCGCATGTCCCCGACCCGGTACTTTGGCTGATCCAGCCATCGTCACAGGTTGCCCCGGTGCGCTCTCTCTCCGGCTCTTCCTGTTGTTGCTGCTCGGGTTGTACCTGTTCCTGCACCGGCTGGGTGCTTTCCGGCTGCGGCTCCGGCGTATCCTGTAGCCATTCGGAAACACCTCCGTGCCCCGAGCAGGTCCCAGACCCGGTGCTGCTGCTGGTAGAGCCATCATTGCAAATCGCGCCAGTGCGCTCTGCCTCGGCAGAGGTCTGTTGTTCCTGCTCAGATAACGGGTCTGCTGGCGACGCTGTCGCTGTAGGAGCGACCACCTGCGCAGGCTCCTCTGGAATGGTGTCGTTGTCCGTCTGTACTGCTTCAACCTCCACGACCGGGAGGGGGCAGGTGTCCAGCATCTCGCTGAGTGCTGACTGCTCGGATGAAGTGGCCGTAAGCCCCCACGTGTTCTTGATGCTTGTCCAGTTCTGGGCGTATTCGCACCAGTAACCCTCATTGGGGGGTCTCCAATCTTCTGGCCCTCTGTCACTCTTAGAGCGGTTGGCAGACTTACTGACCGCTATCAGGTGGTCCTGGTCCGCCATGAAGTTCATGTAAGCATGTTTCTTTTCATTGCTCCACCCCCAGCCGCCCGACCGGTACGCGTTTGCTAGCGGCACCATGTGGTCTACGTCAAGCTGGCTGGCCGAGGTTATGACACTGTCGGTGTACGGGTCATACCACTCACCGGCGTCTACAAAGCAATCGCTATTTCCCTTGAAGGTGACTGCTATTTCAGATTCTGAAACGAGGACTTCGTGCCGCGTGTACTGGCAGTCGTGATCTGCGTCCTTCCAGTTGCCGAATGCTAACCGGCTGTAGCCTTCAACTGTATCGGCGCCGTCATCGACTTCAAGTTGGGCTACGGCTATCTGTTCAGAGGCGGTCGTGGGCGTACTAATCGGGCTTTCTGATATGGCATTCCCGGCAATAGCGGAATTGCTGGGTTCTGAGGTCTGGTCGCCTGGATCCGTGGACCCCTCGCAGTCCTCGAACGCGCCGGAGCCCTGCCAGGCGTAAACGCCGGCGCCAATTGCGAATTGGTGCCAGCCGTTTTCACTGGCGATTATCGTGACTTCAGAACCTTCGGGGAGTGTTCCGGCAATCGAGTAGTTGCGGCCAGGCCCCTCTCGAATGATAACCGAGGGAGAAAAGGCCACACATTTGGTTACGGCAAGGACGGGGCTCGCCCGGGGAATCGCCAGGGCAACGAGGGCAGCCGCAATCAGGGATGCAAGTCTTCCTCCGCTGCGGCCATTCATAGCATTATCGTCCTGTATGCGCTATGCAAGCACATTATACAGTGACGTCTGGGAAGCGACTCGCAGGTTGATTTATCGTTGTCACCATCCCGCCTGTGAACGTATCCCGCCCCCTGGGCGCGGCAGCTCTCGAAGCACGCTTGTGCGTCCGCGTTCACACTGGTCGTACACGTGTTGAGCATGGTCTGGAGTGCTGAATACTCCGCGATTGTCACGGTCAAGCCCCAGTTGTACTTAATCCGCGCCCAATCTTTTGCGTATTCATACCAATAGGCTTGATTGGGCGGTTTCCAGTGTCTTTAACAATGTCTTGAATTCCTAAAAGGAATTATGGAGGTATAAAATCAACTCATGTTACTAGAAGCCCTCGTGGGTGCTGCTCGATCACCATGCGCTGAGCAGGCCTTTTAAAAAGACATTGGCGGTGGCGCATGCCACTTCAATGGCCAAACATGGTATAATTTAGGCGTGCCTAAAACGAGTAAAGAACTCACCAGGGAAGCCCAGGTTCTAAAAGTATTCTCCCTCCAATCTGAGGGCATGAGCCTTACAGAATCCTGCCAAGAAGCGG
>JASLZV010000262.1 GCA_030754715.1 Phycisphaerae bacterium | reverse complement strand
GCTGGCGGACCATCTTACCCCCTCCACGCCCTACTTCGCCGCCGCCGTGCTGGTAGCCGGGGCAGTAATTCTGCAAGTGGCCGTTCACCGGCGCCACGCCGGCGCCGTGCGAAAGGCTCTGGCGATCTGAAGGGTGACGTGCCCCGGCGGCGATCAGGATTCGTTGGCCGCCTCATACAGCGCAACGACATTCTCCACCGGCGTGTCGGGCTGGATCGCGTGCGCCGGACAAACAATGTATCCCCCGTCCTTGCCGACAACACGGATAAGGTGTTTGACTGTCCGGCGAACATCTTCCGGCGTGCCGTACGGCAGCAATTCTTGCTCGTCAACGGCGCCGTGAAGAGTCAATCTGTCGCCAAAGCGATTCTTGAGTTCCTCGGGTTCCATGCCGGTGGCTTTCGGCTGGATCGGGTCCAGGATGTCCAGGCCCATCTCGATTAAATCCTCGATTATCGGCACAATGCTGCCGCACGAATGGTAAAACGTCTTCAGCCCCATGTCCTTGAACGGCCGAATGAGTTGCTCGCTGTTGGGCTTGATGTAGCGGCGCCACAGTTCCGGGTCCAGCATCATCCCTCTTTGCGTCCCGATGTCGCCCCCGCTGCCGATAATATCGACCCTCCCGTCGCCGGCTTCCACCGCGCGCATGGCCAATCCCCCGTAGAACTCCGCGGCACGACGAGAAATGGCTTCGGCAATATCCGGACATTCCACCAAGTCCATCAAAAATCTCGCCATTCCACGCATGTACCAGGGCGTCTCAAAGGCCCCGCCGGCAAAATACATGATCGCATAACGATGCTCGTCGTTCAGGCGAGCGATCTCGTCTTTCAGATGCGAAAAGTCAAACCAGTCCAACTTGGGCCAGGAGTATTCTTCAACCTCCCTCACCGTCGTTATCTCCGCAAGGGGGCTTAAAGCGATTTCGTTGTAGGTACCGAATTCGTTCTCAACCGGCTTCCATACAACGCCCAGCCAATCTTTGCCCGCTGCGCCTATTCCTCTGGCGCCGGCCATGTCCTCGGGGCCGACAAAACGCTCCTCTACCCGCCGAATGTCCACCCCCAGCCTTTGCAGCAGTAGTTCGTCATCATCAATTCCCAGGTGTTTTTTTAGATTCGCATGGGACTCCGGCGTGGCCCCGTAGTCGATGGGCGCCCTGTCGGGCCGCCGGTGGTTTATCGCGCTCATGACGCGTTCGTATGGTTCCATTTGACTGGTTTCCTCTTTTGGGCAAACAAACTTCACCGACCCGCCGGCTGCCGCACACCGGCCGGCCGACCGACCGACATCTCCGACCGTCGGCCTTAGGGTACTTCAACGCCGGAGACATGCAACCTTTTCATGACGTGTTTTTCAGTACCGCCCGCCGCACGCCCCGCCGCCGCCGCGCCGGGGTCGCCCCACCCAAAGGAGATTGGCCGTTGACTCCGGGGCCGTCCCCCTCTTACCCTACGTTCTGCCCGATGGCTGGGGGTTCGCAGCCGCACTTCCTGTTCCCCCAGTGTGGGACGTGTGCGAGAACTCCGGTTCGGCGCGTGAAGCATCTTTTGCGGAACCATTGATAAAGGAGAGACGATCATAGACAAGGTCACAGTAACCAGGCCGTCCCGTCAGGACCTGAAAGAATTGGGCGTGAGCAACTGGGGAATCTGGACCTGCGACGTCTCCAGGTTCGACTGGCACTACGACCAGAAAGAAACCTGCTATCTTCTTGACGGCGAGGTTACCGTCACGGCCGGCGATCAACAGGTCCACTTCGCCACCGGCGACCTCGTAACATTCTCCGAAGGCCTGGATTGTGTATGGGACGTCACCACGCCCGTCAAGAAACACTACAAGTTCGGCTAGCGTCCGACGGGCAAAAAAGCCGGCCGGACGTGGAAAGGTCATTGAGTATTCCGGCTGGAGCAGTTAACGATTAGATGTAGCGTCTCAGGGATGGGCGAGGACGCCCCCGGCAAGGAGGCCGAAGCAGACGATGCTGCTGCATCGTCGATACAGGCCGACGCCGCCAGGCGACCCCGCAGCCGCCCCCGGGATCCCACATCTAAGCGTTGACTGCGATAAAGGCTTCCTCGTAGAAGGCCGGCTGATAGCCATGCTCCACCGCCCAGCTAATCGCCGTATCCATGTGCTCCCACAGCTCCGCCAGATTGTGATCATCGCAGAAAATCTCGATAATCCGCCGCCCCTCGGCATCCGCCAGGTCCTTCTTTACCTCCTCCACCGTCAGGGACGGCAGTTTTATGTTCGTGGGCAGGAATAACATCCGCATGTCCCGGTCGTACCAGAAGTCCATGGCCTGGAGTTCTTTCAACTTGGCATCGTCGAAGTACATCGCCGGGAAGCCGGGGTACGAGTAGAACAACCCGTCGATGCCGCAATCCCGCCACGCCCTGACCGCCTCCTCGGAACCCGACCAGAAATGCGTGCGGGGATAGTTGTCCCACACCTCCGGACCGGCGAACCGAAGAATCTCCCGCTTGATCATGTCGAAATCGGCCTTCGCCGTCTGGTAGTCGGCCTCCTCATACGTGTAGTAATGGACGTCTTCGGGTTTTCGCGTCTTGGAGTGAAAAGACATCTTCAGCCAGTCGGCGTTCTGACGCCACTGCGCCCGAAACTTCTCGGGCACCTGCCTCAGGTCAAAACCGTTGGTCTTTTCGAAAAACAGATACAGCGAAAACTTCGCCCCGTATTTCTCGTGAAATTGCCTCAGCAGGGACATCACTTCCACGTCGAAGATGGACTTCAGCCCGTCGGCTTTCTGCGTGATTTCCTCCAGGATGTTGATGGTGTCGTCCAGTGCGCAGTGATAGACCTTGTCCATGACCAATCGAGGTTCCGATTTCATCATTACTGTCCTTTATCCGGCTGCAACCGTTCTCTTCGGCCCGGCCGCAGCACCGGCACTATTTCACACCGGACGCCGCCAGCACTGTGGCAATATCCGCAATGGCCCTGGCAACCTTCAGCCGCATGCGATCGTACGACTCAATGCTCAGTTGCGGCTCAACCCGCGGGCGCTGATACGCCGTGGCCATCGCCACGCCGCTGACCATGGCCTTATGATACGCCGCACCGTAGTTGTCCATCGTCACCATTTTCTTCACCTCGGCAAAGATCTTGTCGGCCCGCCGGACCAACTGCTTCTTGCCCGCCGCCCGCGCCTTGTCCGCCAATCGCTTCAGCGTGGATAAGTAACGGTAGTCGTCGATTCCCTCGCGCACGGCCTCCCAGCCGATGGTGGGAATCAGATCATCCTCCGTCGGATAAACGTAACTTAAATGAGGTTGAGCAAAATACACCCAGTGCGCGCAGCCCTTCACACCCGATACCCACGCCCAGACGCCGAAATAATAGCGGTCCGTCTCGGCATCAATCGGCGCCAGCATGCAGTCGTAGGT
>JASLZV010000261.1:3092-3413 GCA_030754715.1 Phycisphaerae bacterium | reverse complement strand
GGCCTCCTGCTCGGTCATCACAAACCCCGTTCCCTTGGCCCAGCGCGTGGTCGGGACGACCCAGGCCACAAAAATCAGGATGACAATCGCAAGCGGAATCAGCAGAAGAATTCCTCGGAGCCCACCGAACCGCCGGCGGACGGTCCGGGGCGGACGCCCAAGCGCAGTAGATTTCGAAGTCGCAGCCATCACAAAATTCCGCAGCGTACTTACTTCATTTTCGCACGGTCGCCTGCATGGAACGCACGGCACCCCCCGCGGTCACTCTAGTCGGCCTGCAGAGTCAGAACGCGGTTTTCGTCGCTCTGTACCTTTTGCAAC
>JASLZV010000261.1:0-3082 GCA_030754715.1 Phycisphaerae bacterium | reverse complement strand
AACTGTGCGAATCGTCCGTCACGTCTCAGTAGTTCCCCGGGCGGGCCGAACTCGGTCACCCGGCCGGCATCCAACATCAAAACGAAGTCACACCGAACTGCAATCGACAGCCGGTGCGAAACCAGTATAACCGTCCGACCAGACAAAACAGTGTCAAACCCTCTGATCAGCCTGGCCTCGGTCTCCGCGTCCAGGGCGGCCGTGCAATCGTCCAGCACCAGCACCTTCGGATCGTATAACAGCGTCCTGGCCAGATTAACACGCTGCTTCTGACCGCCCGAAAGCGTCAGCCCACGCTCGCGGGTCAGTGTATTGTACTGCGACGGGAGTCGCACGATGAATTCGTGAATCTGGGCGTATTGGGCGGCCGCTACTATCCCCATGGTGTCTGTCTGTTGCGAACCATACTGGATGTTGTCGGCTATCGTTCCGTCGAAAATCACCGGCTCCTGGGTGACGAACCCGCAGAGTTTGCGAAAATCTACGATCTTGAACCGACGAATGTCCGTCCTGTCAAACCGCACCGTCCCGTCAGTCGGGTCGTAGATCCGACAGGCCAACTTGGCCAGCGTCGTCTTGCCGCATCCGCTTGGACCCATGACGCACAGCGTATTGCCCGCCGGCAGAGTAAAGGACATGCCGCCCAACGCCGCGGCGCGGTCCTGGTTGTAGCGGAGGCTGACATTCTCGAACCGAATCTCGGGCGCCGCTGAAGGAACCGGCAGCGGGTCCGACGGATCGCTCAACGTAATCGGCTCGTCCAGGACGCGCAGAATCTTCCGGCAAACCGCGCACAGTCGGTGGTACATGCCGGCCACGTGCGTCAGACTTGCCACGGGAGCAAACATGTATCCCGCCGAAGCGTAGAACAGCAAGAGCGTGCCCAACGTCATGGCGCCAGCCTGCATCTTCAAGGCCCCGATCCACAGAACCGCCACCATGCACACGCCGCTTATGACCCCGCAGACCACGGTAAAAAGACTGCCAAGCACAGAGGCGATCAGCGTGTCGCGGACAATCAGCCGGCCCTTCCTGAGAAAAGTAAGGGCCTCAAACGACTCTCTCACGAAGGACTTGACCAGATAGAAGTTCGCGATGCGATTGGTCGCGTGAGCGTTGAGCCGGCCCTCCCGCTCGCGCAGGTTCCGGTGGACGGTCCGGAGGCGGCGATGGAACCATTTGTAACACACCAGGTACGTCGGCAGCGCCAGAAGCACCAGCCCCGTCAAGGGCAGATCAATGCTGAACATGATCACCAGTCCCACAGCCATGATGAGCAGATTGACCGGAACGGTGTGAACCAGTTGCAGCGTCAGCATCTCGGTGCGTCGCACGTCCGAAAACAGGTGCGTCAGCAGCGACCCGGGGGGGTTCTGATCGTGATAACTCATCGGCAGGGCGTGCAACTTCTGGTAGAGGCGATGTCGCATGTGAAACTGAACCTTCTGCCCCACGTGTATCATTCGCTCACGAACCAGCCACATGCCGAAGTGGTCGAACAAAAATATCACAACAAGCAACACCCCCAGCACGCTTATGAGGACAAATTTCTCAGACAGCGATCGTCCGGGCGACGCCTTCAGCCGGTGCGACCAGGACGTTCTGTTTCGCGGACGATCGAACGCGAACAATCGATTCTCCGCGGGATTGGTCGGGTCCAGTTTGGCCGCCTCGGTGCTGTCTTTGGCCAGTAGATGAACCTGGACCACGTCATCGGCGACAAACCGCGCCGTCCAGGCATAGAAGAACCGCGACAGACCCCCCGCCACGCCGCCCAAAATCACCACGACCAGTATGCTGCCCAGGTGAGGCCCGAGAAAATATCTTCGGAAAACCCGCCCCACTGCCAGATGGCTCACCGCCAGCCGCTCCGGATCGGTCGCCGAGGCGTTCACCTGCCGCCAGAATGACTTCAACTGCCTGATCATACGATCTTCGCCTTGGGCAGCGCCGCCGTTTGGGTCAGATACAGCCGGCGATACTGCCCGTCGGCTTTCGCCATCAGTTGGGCGTGATTGCCCATCTCCACAACCCGGCCCTCGTCTAGAACAACGATCAGATCGGCGTTGACGATCGTACTGAGCCGGTGAGCGATCACGAAACACGTGCGATTGGCCATCACCCGCCGCATGGCCAACTGCACCATAACTTCGTTGTGGGTATCCAGGCTGCTGGTCGCCTCATCGAGAATGAGGATGGCCGGGTCCGACAAGATCGCCCTCGCGATGCACAGCCGCTGCTTCTCGCCCACCGATAACCCTGTCCCCCCACCCCCCACGGCGGTCTCAATGCCTTCTTCAAGCCGATCGATCAGACCACCCAGTTCCACCATGCGGACGGCTTGGTCTATCTGCTTGAAGGTGGCTTTCTGCCGTCCGTATCTAATGTTCTCCGCTATCGTCGCGTCAAAAACGATGGGCTCCTGCGGCACCATGGCCAACTGACGACGATACCATCGCGTGTCGAAATCCGACACGTCCTGACCGTCAACAAGCAGCCGGCCGGAGCCCACTTCGTAGTAACGGTACAGGAGATTCGCGATCGTCGTCTTCCCGCAGCCGGTCTGTCCCACCAGCGCCACGGTCTGGCCGGGCTTTACCGAAAGGTTGAGATTGTACAGAACCGGTTTGCCTGGTTCGTACTCGAAGCAGACATTTTCGAAGTTGACCTGCCCCCGCAGGGAGACTAGTTTCGTGCCCGGTTGAGCGATAACGTCGCTTTTTGCCTCCATCAGTTCGAATATCCGGTCCAGGGCCACCCGGCCCTGCTGTATCTGGCTCGACATCTCAGCCAACATCGCCGCCGGGACAAGCAGACGGAAGGAAAAGGCGATCATCGCCGTGAGAGCCCCGAAGGTGATATCGCCCCAAACCGCAAACAGCGACCCCAGCAGGATCACCAACGAATATGTCACTGCGGTTATCCCGCTGGAAATGATCGAGTAATTCAGACTCAGCATACGGTAGCGATGAAAAACACGTTCGGCGGCGAAGTTCTTCCGAACAAAATCCCGCGACTCATCCCGCTCCCTGCCGAAAGACTTCACCACAATCGCCCCGGCCAACCGCTCCTGCGCCATACC
>JASLZV010000260.1 GCA_030754715.1 Phycisphaerae bacterium | reverse complement strand
CGATGTAATAAGCCGGGTCGGTGACCATGATGTGCACGTCCAGCGGATAGTCGGTGTATCTCCGCAGCGACTCGAGGACCGGCGGTCCCATCGAGAGGTTCTTAACCAGGTGCCCGTCCATCACGTCCATGTGAAGAACGTCGGCCCCGGCGGCGGCCACCGTATCGATCTGCTCGCCCATACGGGCGAAGTCGCAGGCCAACAGGGAGGGCGCAATCAACGGTCCATCTCCCATTGCCCGCCACGGATTGCCTCTTGGAATACCCATTATCATACGTTGCCAAAGCCCAACGGCTCGACCCCATCTCTAGATCACCGCTGGGCTTTAATTTACCTTACTATTTTCCGGATTCTCCTATTTCCGGTCAAGTATTTCGATGGGCGGCATGGGCTTGCCTTCCAAGTAGATCAGAGACGCCCCGCCGCCGGTGGACACGTGGGTCATCCTCTCGTCCAGAGACATCTGCTCGACGGCCGCCGCCGAGTCGCCTCCGCCGATGACGCTGATTGTCCCGCCGTCGGTAGCCTCGGCCACCGCTTCAGCAATCGCCCTGGTACCGGCGGCGTATTCAACCCGCTCGAAGACGCCCATCGGGCCATTCCATACCACCGTCCCAGCCGAGGCAATCACCTGGCCGAAGGCCTGGATCGTCGCGGGCCCGATGTCCATGCCCATCAGCCCATCGAGGATATCGACATTTTCGACGGTCTGTGGCTGCCCGTCCTCGAAATCATCCGTGCAAACGTGGTCACACGGCAGAAGGACTTTTTCTCCTGCCCTGTCCAGCAAGGCCTTCATCTCGGTTATCTGGTCCTGTTCCACCAGGGATTTTCCCACCGCCGCGCCGCGGGCCTTGAGCAGTGTGTAAGCCATCGCCCCACCGATGATGACCTTGTCCACCTTGTCCAGGAGGGCCGAGATCAGTTTGATTTTGTCGGAGACCTTAACGCCGCCCAGGACGGCGATGAAGGGTCGAGCCGGGTTGGCGACGAT
The DNA here is from genome assembly GCA_030754715.1 of Phycisphaerae bacterium. Classification (GTDB taxonomy): domain Bacteria; phylum Planctomycetota; class Phycisphaerae; order SM23-33; family SM23-33; genus JASLZV01. Next base: position 2,426 of record JASLZV010000260.1, on the reverse strand, counting down.
TTCAACAAGGTATTTGATTTCCTTGTCCAGCAGGAAGCCCGCCACCGCCGGGCCGCCCCCGGCCGCAACCGCCTTGGCCACGCCGTACATGCTGGCGTGTTTGCGGTGGCAGGTGCCGAATGCATCGTTGACATAAACGTCGCCGAGTTTGGCCAACTGCGCGACAAACTCGTCGTAGATCTTTTCCTGCTGGCCAGCGAGTCCTTTGTCCGGATCCTTTCCGGCCTTGTCTGGCATAGTCTCGCCGGCATGGAAGCGGACGTTCTCCAACAGGATCACCTCGCCGTCGGCCATCCCCTTCACCATCGCCTCGGTCGCCGGACCGACCACGTCCGGAGGCCCGAGTTTGACCTCTTTGCCCAGCAGTTCCGCCAGCCGCTCGGCCACAGGGGCCAACGAAAACTCCGCCTGGAAGCCCTTGCCTTTTGGCCGGCCCAAGTGGCTGGCCAGCACGAGCCGCCCGCCGGAGGCGATGACCTTGCGAATTGTCGGAAGGGCCATCACGATCCGCCGGTCATTGGTCACCTTTCCGCCGGTCAGCGGGACGTTGAAGTCCACACGCATAAACACCCTCTTGCCCGCAACGTCAATGTCCGCAATCGTCCTGGTGGCCATATTCTCCTCTGGTCGCTCGGTCAACTCATTGATTGGCAAAAACACTTTCTCGCTTGCCAGCGGGTCATTGTCGTGAAAGGTCGCGGGATTTTCAAGATTGTCCGGGGCAAAGCAAACCGCCGACAAACGCGAAAGAGGTAATTGGCTTGTTCCCCCGAACTACCTGTAAAACAAGGGCCCGGCGGTTTCCCGACGGGCCTTTTTCAGGTCGTCCAGGGCAACGGCGTCTTGAAGATGCCAATGCCCCTACAGGGCTGCGAGTTTCTCAACCAGGTCGGCCGACCGGCAGGAGTAGCCCCACTCGTTGTCATACCACATGGTGACCTTGGCCATGTCTCCGAGCACCAGCGTGTTTCCGCTGTCGAAGATGGAACTGTGGGGATTGTGGATGATGTCGCTCGAGACGATCGGGGCGTCAGTGTACTCGATGATGCCCTTCATGGGCCCGACGGCGGCGGTCTTCACGGCCTCATTGATGGCCTCGGCGCCGGCCTCCTTGGCCAACTGTACGGTCAGGTCGGTAATCGAGCCGACCGGAATAGGCACGCGCAGGGCATATCCGCCAAGCTTGCCTTCCAACTCCGGCAGCACTTTGCCCACGGCCGCAGCAGCGCCTGTGGTGGTGGGGATGATATTGACGGCCGCGGCGCGGGCGCGTCGCTTGTCTTTGTGGGTAAAATCCAGGAGGCACTGGTCATTTGTGTATCCGTGGCAGGTGGTCATGAGCCCCTTTACGACACCGAATTTTTCGTGCAGGACCTTCACCACGGGCGCCAGCGAGTTGGTGGTGCACGAGGCGTTGGACACGCAGGTGGTCTCCGCGGTCAGAACGTGGTCGTTCACGCCGAGGACCACCATGACGGCCGTACCCTTGGTAGGGGCTGAAATGACAACCTTCCCGGCGCCGGCGTCGAGGTGGGTATCATAGCCGGGCTTGGTATCAGACTTGTTGTCGCGGAAGATGCCGGTGGCCTCCATCGCCACAACCACCCCGAGATTTCCCCAGGGCAACTTGCCCGGGTCTTTTTCAGTCAGGACCTTGATTTTTTTTCCATCAACGATCAGGTACTCGCCTTTGGCCTCGACCTTGCCGGGGAACATGCCCTGTGTAGAGTCATACTTCAACAGGTGCGCCATCATGTCCGCGTCGGCCAAGTCGTTTATCGCCGTTACGTCAAAGGCATCACCGCGCTGCCACATTGCCCGGAACACCAGCCGGCCAATGCGCCCAAAACCGTTAATGCCCACTTTGACAGCCATGTTCTGCACTCCTTTTTTCCTTTCGGGGATTTCGGCGTATGGTCTCCCAGCCAGTTCGCTCAAGCCCGGTTCGTCCGGCCGGGAAGGGTTTGACAAGGTAGTGCCCCACCTGCCACATGTCAATATCTTTTGCAGCCGAGGCGGACAAGTTCCCACCTGCCTATTGGCCAGGTTTGAGGCGCACAAACGCCCGGGCCAGTTCGGCTATCAAGTCATACCTGGCCTCGGCGAAGTGGGCTAGTATGGCCTCCTGCCCTTCCAGACCCGAGGCCCCCAGCAACTCCACGAGCCGGAACTGCACCAAGGCGCTGCCGTCGCGAACGACGATTGTAAGTTGGCGGATGATCGGCGCGTCAAGTTTGACCTGCTGCAAGGCTGCCAGCATCTCCGCACGGACCAGGTCGGAGCGGTCCTTGAGGGCCTCGGAGACCATCAACACCAGCACGGGGCGGGCAACCTTTCCGATCAGCGGCTGGTGCAGGCGGACGTCCCCCACCGCAGCCGCGTCGGTCAACGCCAGCATCGCCGTCGTCCGTCGGACAGCCCGCATC
>JASLZV010000025.1 GCA_030754715.1 Phycisphaerae bacterium | reverse complement strand
CCTGGCGCGGTCCGGCCTTAAACAGGATCTGGCTGCAGCGCGCCGGGTCGACGACCCGCTTGGGGTCGGCCGCGGCGTACTGGGCCTCCATGTGGTTGAGTTTCTGAAGCGTCTCGAAGGGAATGTACACGAAGGCCGAGTCGATGCTCGCAACGCCGGTCTTGCAATCATCCACCACGCTGAGGTTTCGGATCTCCGGGTGCATCTCGCTGAGGTCCAGGCCGCCCCTACCCAGCGGAAAGACGTAAAGCACCACCTTTTGTCCGGGCAGCCACAGACGCACCACTTTGCCATTGTTGGTCCGGAAACTCAAAGCCGGAATACCCAGGCCTAGGATCACCCGGTCGCTCGGGTCCTCCCATGTGACGCGCTGGGATCGCATCACCCGCCAGCGCAGGCGCCTCAAGGTCTCGGCGTCGGCGCCATCCTCCTCGGCGCGGTCGAGTTCCTTCTGCCACCTGTCCAGCGCGGCCCGGTTGGCCTCGATGTCCCGCAGGTTCGCGTCGGCCTCTTTCTGAATCAGCAGGGCGTTGTCGATCCGCCCCAGCAGGTGAGCCTTTTCGGTCGGCAGCTCCCCCTCGTCCACGCGCCGCCGCAGGTCCCAGGTGGCCTTGTGTTCCTCGGCTATACGCCGCAGCAGCATATCAACCGGCGGGTCCCATGTGGGCTTGGGGGCCTGCCTCTGAGCAAACAGCCCCATCTCAAAGTCCGTCACCGCGGCCTGGGCGCCCAGGCGAAGCCCGGCTACCTGAACGGCGTGCCGGTAGTGCTCCTGTCCGGCAATGCGCAGGATACCGTAACTGAGGATATACGGGGCGGCCGCCTGCACCTCCGGCACCTGCCGCCTGACCTCCTCGATGAACTCGTCGTAGTATCCCAGACCGTGCTGGCCCGCCGAATCCATCACGATGTCGCCGAACAGCCCCTTGGCCGCACTCTCGATTTTGTTGACAAAGCCGGTCATCACGCTGTTGACGATCACCATCATCGCCACGCACAGCGCCACCCCCAGCACCGCAATGTAGGCGACTGCGCGGCTCCTGAGGTATCGAAGGCAAAGGAACAATTTGTACATTGGTAATCGGTAACCGCCAAGCACACCACGGTAATCACCCCCCCCGTCCGGGGCTCCGCAGCACGGGGAAAAGGATCACGTCGCGGATGCTTGGCGTATCTGTCAACAGCATGACCACTCTGTCAATGCCCACGCCAAGCCCGCCCGCCGGCGGCATGCCGTGACGCAGGGCCGTTATGAAATCATCATCCATCACGCGCATCGTCTGACCGTCGCCTTCGCCCTTCAGTTGACGGGCGAAATTCTCTTCCTGCACCGCCGGATCGTTCAGCTCCGTATACGCGTTGGCGATCTCCATGCCCGCAACGAACAGTTCAAACCGCTCGGCAACACTCGCATCGCCGGCCTTACGCCGCGTCAGCGGGCACAGGTCGGCCGGGTAATCCTTCACGAACGTCGGCTGAACCAGGTTTCGCTCGACCGTCTGGTCGAACAACTCGTTGATTACGACCGCGTCGTCCTTGTCGGACTCCTCCATTCCCAATTCACGGGCCTTGGCCCGCACGCCCTCCGCGTCAGCCATCGCCACCTGCGCGTGCTCGGCCAGCAAATCCGCATACGTCGCCCGCCGCCACGGTCGCGAGTAGTCGATCTCAACGTCGCCGTAAGGCAGCCTCACCGACCCGCACACCTCGCCGGCCGCCGTCGAAATCAACTCCTCGGTGATATCCATCATTACCTCGTAGTCGCCGTAGGCCTGGTAGAGTTCCATCATGGTGAACTCCGGGTTGTGGCGGGTGTCCAGCCCCTCGTTGCGGAAGTTGCGGTTGATCTCGAACACCTTTTCCATGCCGCCCACCAGCAGGCGCTTGAGGTACAACTCCGGACTGATCCGCATGTACAGATCGGTATCGAGGGTGTTGTGGTGGGTAACGAACGGCCGGGCCGCAGCCCCGCCGTACAGCGACTGCATCATCGGCGTTTCCACCTCCCAGAATCCCTTGCCCTTCAACGCCGATCGCATGTGGTCGATTATGGCGATGCGCTTCTTGAAGTTGGCCATCGCCCCGGGGTTGGTCATCAGGTCCAGGTACCGCCGTCGGTAGCGGGTCTCCACGTCCTGCAGGCCGTGAAACTTCTCTGGCATCGGATTGAGGCTCTTGCACAGCAGCGTCAACCGCTCGGCCCAGATGGTTATCTCGCCCGTCCTGGTCCTGCTCAGCGGACCGGCCACCGCAACGATGTCGCCCAGATCCAGAAGTTTGGCCAACTTCCACGACCTCTCGTCCAGGGCACCCTTGCGCAGGGCGATCTGCATCTGCGCGCCCTGGTCGCGGATGTGGGCAAAGATCATCTTGCCCATGTCGCGCAGCAGCACAAGCCGACCGGCTGCATCGGCCGACTGGCCTTCCTTGTCCTCCTCGAATCGCGCGAGGACCCCGCCGATCGCCTCGGCCGTGTCGTACCGCAGGCCGTAAGGGTCGATCCCCAGTTCCCTGGTCTTCCGAAGTTTCGCCAGTCTGTCCGCCTGTACCTTTTCCAGCATCTTTTTCAACGCCTATCAACGCCGGGGTCCCTGATCTTCCGGAGTTTCGTCGGTCCGCTCGCCTATACCTTTATCGGCGTTCTTCTCAACGGGTGCGGAATCCTTGCCCGCACGTGTTCGTTACACAAAAAGGGGATTCGCACGAGCATCATCGTGCCCCAAGGTTTCCAAGTCAAGAGCCGCACATTGTCGCTCCGCCCGCGGCGGCACAGAGGCGCCGCTACTTCGGGCCGGTCCGCACAAAGGGCAGTTCCATAATCTCCGCAGCCACCTGCCCACCCCCGGGGCCAGGCCCGCCGGCTGCAACCCCAAGGCTCGCGCCCACCTCGGCTGCCTCGGTCGCCACGTACGCCATCGCAACGATCTTGTCCAGTGCCGGTGAAAACGTCGCGCTGGTAATCGCGCCCACCTCGCCGCCATCCGACAGGGAAACAGCCGCACCCCGCGCGGGAATCGCCCCGGGCTGCTGCCGGTCGGCCGTCGCTGTCAGACCAAGCCCGATGCGCTTGCGCGTCGGGGCGGCCTGCCTGATCTCTTCCAGTGCCCTTCGCCCGATGAACTCATGGCCGAAGTCCACCGCCCAAGCCAGCCCGGCCGTCACCGGGTCGATCGTCTCGTCCAGTTCGTGTCCGTAGCGGGGGCGCCCGGCCTCTATCCGCAGCACGTCGCGGGCGGCCATCCCCGCCGGCGCCAGACATTTGTCGCCGGTTTTTTCAGTAATGAACCTCCACGCCTTGCCGACGAACATCTTCGGCAGAATCACCTCCAGGCCCCACAGCCCGGTGTAACCGGTCCGCATCGCGATGTAGCGCGCGATCATGAGCGATCCCATCCGCACCCCGCCGGCCGGCAGATCACCGAGCTTTTGCGGCAGCACCGCGTCCATCACCTCCATCGCCCCCGCACCGCAGATGCCCAACATCGCCGTCTTGGGCGTCTGGTCGTCAACCTTCACCTCCAGGCCCTCGGCTATCTCCCGGGCGTGGGCCAGCACCTTCAGACGATTGCACGTGTCGGTGGTAATCAGCCAAAAGTCCTCCAGGCGCACGACCATCGCGTCGGCCACCACACCGCCCGATTCGTTCAGCAGCAGCGTGTATCGAGTCGTGTCGTCTTCCTGGTGAATCACGTCGGCCGTGCAGAGGCTCTCGACCAGATCCAGCGATTCATCGCCGCGGATTCGGATTCGCCCCAGGTGCGACAAGTCGAACACACCGGCGTACCTGCGCACCTCTGCCGCCTCGGTCTGCGCGTCGCGGTAACTCATCGGCACTTCCCAGCCGCACTCCCGGCCCATCGTCGCCCCGCCGGCTACGTGCGCCCCGTAAAGCGCGCTCCTCAGTATCTCATCCGTCATCGAATGCTCCCTTCGAGCCGGCTGCCGAGGCGGCCGCAGCACGTCTGTCGGGTGGCGTTCACGCCAGCGACCGGTAAAGTTTTTCGATCTGTTCGACCATGCGGTGGTGGGAGAAGATTTCGCGGCATTTTCCGCGCCCGGCCGCCCCGAGGCGCCGGCGAAGTTCGCTCGAGCCCAGCAGCGTGTCAATCGCATCCGCCAGGGCCTTGGCGTCCTTCGACGGCAGGAGGATACCGGTCGATTCGTCCACCACGTCCGCGGCGCCATCGACGTCGAAGGACACCACCGGCCGCCCCGCCAGCATTGCCTGCGGCAGCGCCCGCGCCAGGCCCTCACGCAGAGAACAGTGCACCACCACGTCGCTGGCGTGCATCACCGCCGGGATATCTTCCGGCGGCAGCAGTCCGGTCAGATGGAAGCGATCCGTCAAGCCGCGCCGCTCGATGTCGGCCTCGATCCGCCGCCGCCATTTGCCGTCCCCGACGAAACAAAAATGCACCCGCCGGTCGTCCATTCGCTCGGCCGCCTTCACAATGTAGCGATGGCCTTTCAGTTCGGCCAGGCGCGACACCTGCGTCACAAGAATATCGCCCGCGGGCAGGTTCAGCGAGTCACGGAACGTCTCGGCCGCCTGCGGCTGTGTGAGATACGGTTCAATCTCGATCCCGCTGTAAATCGTGGTGTACTGCTCCGACCGCCCCACGTCGACCGCCAACGCCTGGCGGGTCATCGCGTCGGCCACGCTGATAATCGCGTCGGTCCGGCGGGCAGCCCGCCTCTCCAGCGCGACGTACAGCCAGTTGCGCCACCACGGCAGATACCGGTGGAACGGCAACCCGTGAACCGTGTGGACTATCTTCATTCCGCCGATGCGCCCGGCCGCCTTCCGCGCCAGCACGCCCGCCTTGGACGAATGTGAGTGCATAATGTCGGGGCGAAGTTCTTCCAGGCACCGCAGCAGTTCGCGGTAACTGCGCCGGTCGCGCAGCGGGTGGATCTCTCGGCGCAGGTCGGCTATCTCGATCACGCGATACCCGCCGGCCCGCGCCCGGGTCATCAGTTGGCCCTCCGGGCCCAGGGCCGGACCGGTTATCAACGTAACCTGGTGTCCGCGGGCGTGCAGTCCCTCACAGGTCAAGATAGTGTTTTCCTGCGCCCCTCCCAGGATCATCCGCGTAATGACGTGGCAAACCTTCATTCCGCAACCATCGTCCACGCACAGGCCGCGAGGGTCAAGCGCAGCCCCATTCCTCGCAGCGTCCCGCAATACCGCGCATCATCTTCAGGAATCCGTATAATCCCACCCATGGGCAGCGACGGACACAGTGAACGGGAGCACTTTTTCGGCGCGGCCAAGGTCGTGGCTGCACTCACGGTCCTGTCGCGCGTGCTGGGCATGGTGCGCGACATGGCGATTCTCGCCATGGGCGCCACGCGGCGCACCGACGCGTTCTGGGTCGCCTTCAAGGTGCCAAACGTCTTCCGCCGCCTCTTCGGCGAGGGGGCCCTGGCTGCCGCCTTCGTGCCGGTGTTCACCGATGTCAGCGAAGCCCACGGCTGGGACCGCGCCCGCCTGGTGCTGGCCAACGCAGCCGGCCTGCTCGCCCTGGTCCTGGCGGTCATCCTGGTGCTGGCCGAGGTGTTCCTGGCTGCGGTGCTGCTGTGGACACCGCTCGACTGGGACAACGCCCTGCTGGTCCGGCTGGTCATGCTTCTGCTGCCGTTCATGTTTACGATCTGCCTCCTGGCGCTCGGCTCGGCCGCCCTGCAGTGCAAGGGTCATTTTGCCTATCCGGCCTTCGCGCCGATCCTGCTGAACATCTTCCTGATCGCCGCAGCCGCCGCCATCCACCTCTTCGGCCTCGGCGCCGGCGATACGGGTCTGTACTTGCTGTGCCTGGGCACAGTCGCCGCCGGCGTAACGCAACTGATCGGTGTGGTGTGGCTGCTGGGCAGGATGCAACTGGCGGCGATGCCGAGGCTCAGGCCGCTACTGAGCGAGACCCGCCGGGTGGCCGGCTTGATCCTGCCCATGATGATCCCCCTGGGCGTGGTGCAGTTCAGTTCGCTGTTTAACGGCCTGTACGCCTGGGTCATGACGGCCGCCACGGAGGGCTCGACAATCACGATCTTCGGCTGGTCGCTATCCAAACCCCTGACCGAGGGGGTAGTCACCCGCCTGTACGCAGCCGAGCGGATGTACAACTTCCCGCTGGGGATACTGGCAATCTCCCTGGCGACAGCCGTCTTTCCGCTGTTCTCGCGTTATGCAGCCCGCAACGACATATCCGGTCTCCGCCAAGCCACCAATCGGGCACTGCGGCTGTGCCTCTTCCTGGGCGTCCCGGCCGGCGTGGCGCTGATGCTGCTCGCCCGCCCGGCACTGACGCTGATCTACTGCCACGGCGACTTCCTCGCAAAGGACGCCGACCGGGCCGCCGACATCCTCCGCCTGTACTGCATCGGTATGTGGGCCTACTTCGCCAACCACATCCTCCTGCGGGCCTTCTTCGCCCAGAAGGACACCCGTATCCCAATGCACCTAGCCTTGTGGCGCGCGATCGTAAATATCCTGCTGGTGATGACGCTAGTGTTCACGCCCCTGGCGGCCGGGGTCTTCGGCATGGCCACCGCCGTCACCAGTTCCGTCCACGCCCTGGTGCTGGTGTGGATTCTCCACCGCCGCTGGGGACACATCGGGCTGGGCCGGATCCTCCGCTCGGTGGTTCGCACAGCCGTCGCAACGGCGTGCATGGCCGGGGCGATTCTGGCGGTCTGCCGTTTCTGGCCCGCCGACGCAGCGTCCCTCGAGCACTGGACCGAAGCGGGAAAAATCACCGGCGTCTGCATCGTCTGCGGCGGTGTCGCCTTCCTTGTCGCGGCCTGGGCCATGCGAAGCCGCGAACTGGCCGAACTGTGGGGCGCCGCCCGCCACGAGCAGCCCGACGAGCCGGCGGAGCCCTTATAATAATGATTGTGGCCTGACGGCCCGGCGGACCCCATAAACACCCGGACACAGCAGCCGCTGCCAAGGGAGCCGACCTGGAAGCCGCCGACGCCCGCACCGCACTACAACGCATGATCGACATCAAGGCGACAGAGAGTCTGTCCGAATAATCCGCTCCGCCACACCCTTGCGCAGGCGCAGGAAAAACTCCAGGTTGCCGCCCTTGCCCCGAATCGGCGAGGTAATCGACGCTTCAGGCGCCCAGCCCAGATCCGCCAACTCATCGCAGACCCGCCGGTGGACGTCGGCCGCCTCCTCATCCGACAACGTCCCGGCGCGTGTGCGGCCGCCAGCCGGCCGGCCAGGCAATTTTGTCCGCTCGTAGTGCGGCTTCAGCAGGCTGACAACCTGCCCGCCGCCAGCCAGCCATCGCATAGCCGCCGGGACGCTCAGGCGCTGCGGCGTCCAAGCCATGTCGATCACCACAAGGTCCATCGCCCCCGGCACATCGGCGTACAAGGCATTAGTCCGCTCCATCACCTCCACCCGCTTGTCGGTGCGCAGTTTCCAGGCCAACTGCCCGTAGCCGGTATCCACCGCATACACCCGCCGGGCACCATGCCGCAGCAGGCAGTCGGTAAAACCCCCGACGTTGCAGCCGAAATCCGCGCAGGTCAACCCGGCGCATCGGACACCAAAGGCGTCCAGAGCGGCGTTGAGTTTTTCACCGCCGCGGCTCACATATTCGCGTACACCGGAAGCCATCACAAAAGATTATAACCCACCCCCGCACGCTCGCCCCCATCACAAACGTAAGCCGCCCGCGGCTGAAACTCCGCGGGCGGACAAAAAACTTCATCTTTGGATTTTTGCGGTTTACTTTCCAGCGCGGCTGAGCATCCCAGCTAAGCGGGCCTTCCGGCGGTCCGCGGCCTTCTTATGGATCATACCCTTGGCGGCCACCTGGTCAAGTTGCTTGTAAACGTCTTTGAGATGCCGGGAGGCCCCTTCGGTGTCGTGCTGTTTAATCGCTTCGTCGAACGATCGGATAGCCTGCTTGACCCGCTCTCTTCGCCGGCGGTTGCGTGCGCGGGCGGCGACGTTCTGGCGATTGCGCTTCTTGGCTGAAAGTGTATTGGCCACGTGATGCTCTCCTGCTTGCGGCGGTCACCAAAGCGTCCCGGCCGGCAAGGGGAGAGGATTATACACCCCGCTGCGGTCATCACAAGAGAAATCCCGCCCGGTTTTCCTGCCGCAAATCACCCGCCGGTACTGTCCCTAGGGGCCTGCTTGAGTGTTTCGTTGACCTTTTCGAGTCGCTGGCGAACATCCTTGTAGTTGAAGTCGATCTGGGCGACGGTCGAGAATTCGTCCCGCGCACGCTCGAAATCGCCGGTTTTTTCCAACACGGTCCCCAAATTGTAACGGATTTCCTTGGTGCGCTCCTCGGACATTTCGGTCGACAGGGCGCGGTGGAAAGTTTCGGCCGCCTCGCGATACCATTCCTTGGCCTCGAAGGCCTGCCCGAGGTAGTTCATCGCCGCCACGTGGCGCCGCGGGTCGCGCTGGGCCTGTTGCAGCGAGGCAATCGCCTCATCGTATTGTTTCGACAGCAACTGCCGACGCCCCAACTCGAATTTCAGCGCCAAGTCCGTCGGATAGTTGATTGCCCGCTCCGTGTACTCGGCCAACTCGAAGGCCAGTTGATTTTTCAGTTGTTCCGTGGCGGCCTTTTCATCTCCCGCAGTCGCCAGTTTGCGATAGCGGCGGGTCATCTGACGGACCTTGATGTCCCCGATGCGCATCTTGAACTGGTAGGCCCCGGTGTCGGTGTGGGCCTTCGTCAGTATGTCGATGGCCTCGTTCTCGTAGGTCTCTTCCTCAATTTTCAGCAGTGCGTCAACCAGCGCGCCAATTTTGCCCGGCACGGTCGGAGACCCCAGATAGTCGTTGCGGGTGCTTTCAATCTGGGTCTCAAGGAACTGCCTGTCCTGTGCAAGCATGTCCTTCTGGACGAGTTCTTTCTGCTTGTCCAGGTCCGCGACGCCCTTGGTAAAGTCGCCTTCCTGGCCGTACTTGCCCTTCTGGAGGGTGTACTTGGCCGACAGGTTGCTGAGGGCTTCCTGGAGGGGCCCGTCGTCGGGCAGAACCAACCGTGCCAGGTCGCAAGACTGGATGGCGCTGGCGTATTCCTCAATGTCGTCGTAGGTCTGCGTGATCACGCCAAGGATGCGAGTGTTAGGCTTCTTGGCCTGGCGCTGCGACTCCAGCAGGATGTCGCAAATCCACTTGATCACCTCTGGCAGTTCCAACGCTCGGGCCGCCTTAAGGACCTGTTCCATGTAGGCCACCGAACCGGGTTCCTTGGCCAGCAGGTACGAGGCATTGGCCATGTTGGCCTCAGCGTCCTTGCCCGGGCGGCGTTTGAGTTTGTCGGTTATGCCGGATCCTTTGCCGCCCTGCACCTTGCGTTTCAGCGCCGTTTCGCGCAGCAGACGATGTCCCCGCTCGATATTGCCCGGCTCGCGCTTGATCCCTTCGATGTACAACTCGACGGCAAAATCCCAATTGCCGGTCTCGGCTACCTCGTCCGCACGGTCGAAGAAGGCTTTGCCCTTACCCGCCGTTGGACCGCTCTGCGCATCTGTCTGGGTCATACTTACAACCTTTTATCTCAAAGCACCCCAAGGGCCCGAGTGTACCCCATCGCCGCGGCCTTGGCAAGTGAAGTTGCCCCAGGCAGCCTTTGCAGGCCTGCCCAAAGTCCACCGCCCATTGCCCGGATCCCGCTCTAGCGGCTGTGGCCGGTCGGCCCGTCCAGAAAATTCGCCATAGTGCAGAACTGTTCAGGAGAGACGTTTTCAGCCCGCCAGGTCGGATCGATCCCCGCCGCCGCCAAGCCCTCCAGCATCGCCTGGCGGCCGAAGGGCGCGTCAGCCTGCTTGACGATTGCCCTAATCTGTTTTCGCCGCTGCCCAAACGCCATCCTCACGATCGCCCGGAGCGTATCGATGCTCCCCACCCGCGCAGCCGCTGCCGGAACGAAGTCTATCCGCACCACACGGCCGGACACCTTCGGCCGCGGCCAGAATGCCGATGCGGGCAGCGCCGCCCCGGCCGTCAGCCGCCCCAAAAGACGTACGATCACACTGACCGGCCCGTACGTCCGGCCGCCCGGAGCGGCGGCCAAACGGTCGGCTACCTCACGCTGCACGGAAAACGTCAGGCGGTCAAACCTGCAGAGGTCCGCCCGCCGGCCGTTCGACGCACGCCAACTGTCGATCAGGCACTGGGCGACCAGAGGAGTGGCGATGCTGTACGGCAGGTTCGCCACCAGGTGCGCCGATGCGCCCAGCGCCGAGGTTACCTCCGTCGCCAGTGCGTGTTTGCCAGCCAGCACGTCACGGTCGATCAGCACAAAACCTTCCCTCTCGCCCAACCGGCGTCGCAGCAGCGCCGCAAGCCGGCGGTCCACCTCCACCGCCACCACGCGCGCGGCCCGGTGGAGCAACTCCTCGGTCAGCGTCCCGGTCCCCGCGCCCACCTCCAGAACCGTCTCATCCCCGGCCAGTTCGGCCAGGTCCACGACCTTGCCCAGCAGGTTCTTGTCGATCAGAAAGCACTGACCGAGGCGGCGGTTGGGTCTCAGGCCCGCCTGCTCCAGCAGCCGCTTTATCTCGCTGATTGTCTGCATGAACGCATCTTCCCGCACCACCGCTCGAAACGCGAAATACAACCCGCTGCCACCCGACTCTCAAACGGCGTACGACCGCCCCTAGAGTTCCGCGATCCGCGCGAACTGGTCCTTCAGCGCCGGATACAGCTGCCTGTACTGCGCGTAGTACCTTGCATAGAGGCGTTTGACGGCGGCGGTCGGCCTGATCGTCCGCGTGACCCGGATGCCCGCCTTGACCGCCTCGCAAATATGCTTGTACGCGCCGCCGCCCACGGCCGCCAACAGCGCCGCGCCGTAGGCCGGACCCTCCTCGGCGTTAATCGTCACGCAGGTGACCCCATAGATGTCGGCCTGCATCTGCCGCCAGAACTTGCTGCGCGCACCCCCGCCCGACAGGCGTATCCGGCGAATTCTCATCCCCTGCTCGTCGCGGAGAATCCGCACCACGTCATTCATCGCGAACGTCGCGCCCTCCATGACCGCCCGAACCAGTTCACCCCGACCGGTGCGCCAGTGGATGCCCACCCAGCACGCCCGGGCCAGCGGGTCGGCGTGCGGCGTCCGTTCGCCGGTCAGATAAGGCAGCCAGAACACACCCTCGCAACCGGCCGGCGCCGCCGCCGCTTCGGCAGTCAACACCTCATAGGAGTCCACCCCCTTGCGCCCTGCGGTCGCCACCTCCGCCCGGCCCAGTACGTTGCGATACCACTGCAAACTTCCGCCCGCCGCCAGCACGCACCCGAACATGCAGTATTCCCCGTCCACCGACGCGCAGAACGTCCCGACCCGCCCGGCTGGGTCGGTTCTGTACTGCTTGGAGTGTACAAACACCACCCCGCTGGTCCCCATTGTCGCGCTGGTC
>JASLZV010000259.1 GCA_030754715.1 Phycisphaerae bacterium | reverse complement strand
AGATCGATGCCGTACTTTCCCGGAGTGGACCGAAGGGACTTGATATAGTCCTGGCACACCTGGTGCCCCAGCCCGCGCGAGCCGCTATGGATCATCACGGTGAGGCGTCCCTTTTCCAAGCCGATGGCCTCTGCCGCCGGGGGGTCGTAAACTTCCTGGACGTACTGGACCTCGACGAAGTGATTTCCCGCCCCCAGCGTACCGCACTGGTTGGCGCCGCGTTGGATGGCCCTGGGCGAGACGGCGTCGGCGTCGGCGCCCTGGAGGCAGCCGCCCGATTCGGTAGCCGCCACGTCGGCTTCGTCGGCCAGGCCACAGCCCAGCAGGTAGCGGACCCCGCCGGTCAGGAGTTTTCGCATCTCGGCGGCGGCAAAGCGGAACGGTCCGCCCACTCCCACGCCGGCGGGAATATCCCGAAACAATTGGTCCACCAGCCCCTTGATGTGCGGTCGCACGTCGGTGTCCCTAAGATCGGCCGACAGTAGGCGGACGCCACAGTTGATGTCGTAGCCGACTCCGCCGGGGGAGACTACGCCACCGGCGGCGACGTCGGTGGCCGCCACACCGCCTATGGGGAACCCATAGCCCCAATGGATGTCCGGCATAGCCATCGACGCGCCCACGATGCCCGGCAGCGTGGCGACATTGACCACCTGGCTGGCCCCGCCGCCGGACAGCACGCCGGCGATCAGCGCCTCGCTGGCGTAGATAATTCCGTCCACGCGCATTGACGGCTGCGATGCCTTGGGAATCCGCCAGCGGTTGGCGTCTATCCGCTCCATCTTGCCTTCGAATTCCCTGGCCATCGTGTACCTTGCCTTCTGCTTCCGCCCGGCCAAAGGGCCGAGAGTCTATATGTCCATTATAACGCGAGCGGTCCAGCCGCCTGGGCCGGTGGCGACCTTCAACTGATGATACGTCACCGCCTTGACCTCGGTGAGCATCTCGTGCCGTGCGGCGTCGTACGGTTCACCGAGCAACTCGGCGGTCACGGCCGTTTCGCTTACCTGTGCAACGCGGACGGCGGCAACGGCGAAATGATCGGTCTGGACCGCCCAGAGCACCTCGTTAAGGAAGTCCACCACCAGGGCCCCCACGTCGTCGGCGGCGGCCGAGGCGCCGCGGCTGGAGGCGGGCGTTACGTTTTCCCGCGGGCAGACCACGTCGCACAGGCCCTCGGCCAGCGCCACGAACAACTCGCCGAGCGTGTCGGCGCGGGCGCAGAGCCCCACGTCGGCTGTGTGATCGAATGTCTCACAGTGCCTGGCCACGTCTGCCCCATTTCGGTATCGCGCCCGCGGCACGGGTGCACCGGAGGGGATTGTTCATTCCGGGAAGATCATCGCCTCGGCGAATTCCATCTGGAAGTTGGTATCCCTCGACAGTTCCACGTGCTGGGCCATTCGGGCGATTTCCTCCGCCCGCTTCCGGGCGGGGGTGGACAAGAGGGCCCACTTTGCCCCGTTCAGCGAAGCGTTGCCTATGTAGCGGATCTTGCGGTGGTCGACGTCGCTGGGCAACAGGCCGATGCGCTGGGCCTTGCTTCGCCGGATGAAACTGCCGAACCCGCCGGCAATGAGGACCTGTTCCAGGTCGCCGGTGGCCAGGTGAGCCTGTTTGAGCAGGATATTCACACCCGCGTGGATCGCCCCGGTGGCCAATTGCAGTTCCCGCACGTCTCGCTGGTTGAGCCTCACTCCCCGGCCGCCGGCATCGCCGGCGATGAGGAACTCCGTTTGCCCCTCGCCGTTGACGGTGACGCGCCCGGTAATAGCCGCGGGCAGTTCGCCCGGCAGTTCGTCGGGTCCCAGCAGGCGGCCTTCCCTGGTAATCAGTCCGGCATCGAGCATATCGGCCGCCAGATCGATCAGCCCGCTGCCGCACAGGCCGATCGGCTCGGCGTTTGCGATGACGTTGACGTTCACGTCGTCGTCGAGCACCACTTTTTCGATCGCCCCGGTGGTGGCTCGCATTCCGCAGGAGATCCTGGCCCCCTCGAAGGCGGGTCCGGCAGCCGTCGAGGCCGCCGAGAGCCTGCCGTCGTGACAGAGCACAATCTCACCGTTGGTGCCTATGTCAATCATCAACACCGGCGCGGCGGCCTCGGTGAGTTTCGCGGTGAGGATGCCGGCCACCGTGTCCCCGCCGACAAACCCTCCAATCACCGGGAAAACGTACAGTGCCGCGTTGCGATGGACGTCGAGAGTCAGTTGTTCGGCCCGCAGCATGAGCCCCCGCCCGTGGACGGGCACAAAGGGCACCTGTCCCAACTGCGTCACGTCCAGCCCGCACAGCAGGTGTTCCATCGTGGTGTTGCCCGCAAAGGCCAACTCGTAAACCCGCCGGCGGTCGACGCCGGCGTCGTCGCAGAGCTGTTCGATCAGCCCGCCTACAGCCCCAACGATTGTCGTCTGCATCTCGTCGGCAGAGGCCTGGCTCGAGCCGCTGCGCTCGATCCGGCTGAGCACGTCGTCGCCGAAACTTATCTGAGGGTTCATCGCCGAGGCGATGGCCAACTCCCTCCCGTCCGCCAGGTCCACCAGCGAGCCGACCACTGTCGTGGTGCCGATGTCAAACGCCATGCCGTAGCACTGTCCGGTCGTATCGCCGGGCTCGAAGTCCAGCAGGTGATGGTCGCTCAGGACGGCCGTGCCCTTGCCCTCGCAGCGGCGCAGCACGCTTCCCAGTCGCTGGAGCATCCCCAGATCGGTCTTGAGTGGCCCTGTTACCTTCTCCAGCCGCATCAGGTCGGGTGTTGTGTCGTCCAGGGTGGCCGCGGGAAGTTCCACATACTGCTTTCGGACAGCCGGCAGAACCTCTTCGGCTGCGCCGGTCCGGGCCTCAACGAAGATCTGATGCCGGCCGGCGAACAGGGAAGAATCGGGGATGTGCACAACGGTATCGCCGCGGACGGTGGTTTGGCACGCCAGGCGCCAGCCGGCGGCCAGTTCCTCCCGGCTGAAGAGCTCTTGCTCGTGCTGATCAGGCGCGCAGGCGCCGGTGGTTACCTGGACGCGACATTTGCCACAGGTGGTCAGCCCGCCGCACGGCGTCTCGATGGTGAGCCCAGTGCGGGCGGCCGCCTCCAGGAGTTTGGTGCCGTCCAATACGAACACCGACCGCCCGTGCGGCTGGAACGTAATGCGCCTCTGCTGCGACATCCGCGTCTCCCTGTCCGACGAAACTGCAACTAGAGCCAATCGCCGGGGCATTTGCAAGGATTCACGCGGGCAAAAAGCGCGTTGTCACCGCCGCGCCCTTGAGCATATCCTAGCAGCCATGGTCACTCTGACGGCGGGTGTGATTTTTTCGCGGGCGTGGTGTCTGGCGGCCCTGGTTGCGGCGACCGGGCCGGTGCTGCTGTGGGCGGCGGCTAGGCGCCGCGGGCGGCGCATAGCGCCGCTCAGCGTCGTGCTGCAATGCCTGGCCGTTG
>JASLZV010000258.1 GCA_030754715.1 Phycisphaerae bacterium | reverse complement strand
CAGGTCGCGCAAGTTACGGTATGCAATCAGCCCGCAGAACTCCTGCGAGCAATTGCCCGTGTAGAGCATTCGCGTCAGACCGTATAGCAGCACCTTCGCTCCGTACTGGTTGAGGATCGGTTGAACACGGCGGAGGTACTCGGCGTACTGTGATTCCCTGCCCTTGACAATGTCAAACAAGTTTAAAACCACGATCACGACGGTGTCTCCATACTGTTTGCCCCGCTCAACTTGACGGGGTTCACAACACAGTACGAATGGGCGGGCCGTTTGACAATAGCCTTGCTGTGAATTTGCAAATAGAGTGAACGCCTTGCCGCGCTTTGCTCTGTTGATCATGGGCGCTTGTCGTTGGTAAAAGAATGTTGCATCTGACTGGAAAATTGTTCTCCGGCACCGTGCGCGGTAGGGAAATGTGGTGCGGCAAGGACGGACTCTGAGTTTCCGTTGGTGTGGATGTGCCTGCCTGCCATGTGAGGAATGGGCTTTGGCACTTGGTGAGCATCGCCATGTTTTCATCGGAAAAAGAAGTTGATTGCATCGCACGAAAGTTAAGTTATAGTTGTGGGCCGGTGAGTTGAGCGGACAGTCCACAGGTGATGGGCCGGATAAGTTGAAGATAAGATGAAAGCAAAGCGACGCCACGAACTCCAGCATAACGTACTGGACGCTGAACTGAGCAAGGCAATCGAATTTCTCAAGCGACGGGGGACCACCATTCTCTGGGGCGTGGGTATAGCGGCCCTGATTGTTCTTGTGGGAGTGTACGTGCATCGCCGGCACCAGGCAAAACTGAGCGCCCCCCAGCAACGGTACGACCGGCTGAAGTCCACCGCGCGCTTCGGTGTGACCGATCCCGACCAACTCCTCAGAACCCTCGAGACGTTGGCCGATCAGCGCGACAACAAGGAGGTGGCCGCCCTGGCGTCCGTGGATGTGGGCGACACCTGTGCCATGCGGAACCTCGTCGGGACCAAACTGACCGGCGCTGAGCGAGCCCAGCTGGCCCAGACCGCCCGCCAGCGTTACCAACTGGTGCTGAGGGAGTTTTCCGACCTTCCGGCTGCGGTGGGTAGGGCGCACCTGGGTCTGGCCAAACTTGCTGAGACCCGGCGGGACTTCTCCGCCGCTAGAGTGCAGTACCAGGCTGCCCTGAACCTGGGCGATTCGGCCGGCCCGGTCACGCACGCAATGGCGCAGGATGGGCTCAACCGCCTTGAGGACTTCGCTACCCCTGTTCGCCTGGCCACGACGCTGCCGAGTCGACCGACTACGGTGCCCGTCATCGGTCCGACAACCCAACCCGCATCATCCGCCCAGCCCTGAGCGAGAGAAAAATTTGCCGGATTTCCCTAGAACTATGTTTACTAATCGATATTTCCGCTATAATCTCCGGAACTTGTAGCCGCTGGGGCTGCAACCGGGAAAAATATGATAGTAGTTTTGTGGCTGCGTTTGGAGGTAGTGCAGTATGGCAAATTTGCAGGCATTGGCCGACGCCTTAATCAAGGGCGACCGCAACACAGTTGTCGAATTGATCCATAAGGCTATCGATGAGGATCTGAAGCCCAAGGAGATTCTCGAAAACGGCCTGATCGCCGGCATGGACGTCGTAGGCAAGCGATTTAAGGCAAACGAGATATATGTGCCGGAAGTCCTCATCGCCGCCCGTGCGATGCATGCCGCTATGGATGTGTTGGAACCGAAACTGATCGAGGCTGGAGTCGAGCCGGTGGGCACCGCAGTTATAGGAACCGTCAAGGGCGACCTGCACGACATCGGCAAAAACCTCGTGGCCATGATGTTTACCGGCGCGGGGCTCAAGGTCGTCGATATCGGCACCGACGTGTCGCCCGAAAAGTTTGTCGAAACCTGCAAGGCTGAGCAAGCCGGCGTTTGTGCCATGAGCGCCCTGCTGACCACCACCATGTCGCAGATGGGTAGCATCATCAAGGCGGTCAAGGACGCCGGCTTGGCGGCCAAGACCATGATCGGTGGCGCTCCGGTCACCCAGGCCTTCGCCGATGAAGTTGGCGCCGACGGCTACGCCGCTGACGCCGCCAGCGCGGCCGACCTTGCCAAGGAACTGATTGGCGCATAGTCATCACCGCAGTCCAGAACGAAAGACTCCCGAGCAAGCCCGCAGCCGCCATCGACGCCAATGCGTCGCAACCGGTTGCGGGTTTGACTTTTGATATTGTCCGGACCGCCCATTGCAACAGCATCGCCGTATGACAGACTCACTGGATACCCCTGAACCTGACGTCAAATCCAACAGCAACAGCATGGAAGTGGTAGAAAGACCTGTTGCCTCCGAGGAAGACGGACTGGAACACCTGCAAATCGAGGTCCGCCGGGCCAGGGAGAACCGGCGACTTGACAGGTATCTCTCCGTCCGCCTGGGTGCCGACACCTCCCGCACCGCGCTGCAGCGATACATCCGTGAGGGCAATGTCACTGTCAATAACCTGATTGTAAAGCCCAGTTATATCATTCGCACCGGCGACGTCATCGACATGATGCTACCTGGGGTCAAGCCTCGCGAAATTCCTGCCGAGGACATCCCACTGGACATCGTCTATGAAGACGCCGACCTGATTGCCATCGACAAGCAGGCCAACCTGATAGTTCATCCCGCCCGAGGCAACTGGACCGGAACGCTTGTTAATGCCCTGGCGCATTACTTCAAGACAAACTGGCGCGATATCAAGGAACTGCCCACTAGCGGACAGGCGTTTCGCCCGGGCATCGTCCACCGCCTTGACCGCGATACCACGGGTATTTTGCTGGTAGCCAAGAGCGAACTTGCCCTGTGGCGGCTGGGCTGGCAGTTCGAACACCGAAAAATTCAAAAAACTTACATTGCCATCTGCCACGGACTGTTCAAACTCGACGAGGACATCATCGACTCGCCGATCGGCAAGCATCCCAAGATCCGAGAGAAATATGCCGTCCACCGCCTCACCGGGAAACCGTATCCTTCCACCACAAAGTCGGCCGTCACACGTTACAAGGTCCTTCAGCGCATCAGGCCCGCCGGCCCCAGCAACGCATCGTTCACGCTGGTGGAACTGTACCCCAAAACCGGCCGGACACACCAACTCCGCGTGCACACCAGTTGGATTGGCCATCCGATCGTGGGCGATAAGATGTACGGCGGCGGGCCGATCTACCGCAGTCAACTCGAAGGTCACGCTGATCGAGCCGAAGGGCCCCTGATTACTCGCCAAGCCCTTCACGCCCGCACCATCGAGTTTACCCACCCACGAACCAACAAGCCCATGAAGTTGCAGGCCCCCTGGCCGGACGACTTCACCCAGACCCTTGAAGTCTTGCAAACATTCGGCCGGTGAGGATATACTGCTTGCTATAGTTGCACTGGCTCGCGTAGCGCGGGCGATTAGCTCAGTTGGCTAGAGCGTGCGGATCACACCCGCAAGGTCGGAGGTTC
>JASLZV010000257.1 GCA_030754715.1 Phycisphaerae bacterium | reverse complement strand
CGCAGCATCCGCCCGATCGGGACTATCCCCTGGGCGTATACTGCGGCTCGATGATCGGCCGTATCCGCAACCTGCTGACCTTCGAGGGGCTGGCCTATGCGATGTATGACTACCCCGACATGCTTGAGGACATGGTCGAGACCCACTGCTGCTTGGTGGAATCCATGCTTGACCAAGTCCTGGGGCATATCGACTTCGATTATGCCACCGGCTGGGAGGACATCTGTTTCAAGAATGGTCCGATCGTGTCGGTAGGCTTTTTCAGGGATGTGGTCATGTCCCGCTACAAGCGCATCGGCGACAAACTCAAGAGCCACGGCATCGACATCTGGTACACCGACTGCGACGGCGACGTTCGCCTGATCCTGCCACACCTGATGAAAGGCGGCATCAATTGTCTGTTTCCCTTTGAAGTAAACTGCTGCGCCCATCCGGGCGAACTTCTGGATGCCTATGGCAAGGACCTCCGCATCATGGGCGGAGTGGACAAGATCGAATTGGCCAAGGGGCCCGAGGCAATCAGAAAATACCTCGATTCGCTCGTGCCGTACGTCGAGCGCGGCGGATACATCCCGTTCTGCGACCATCGCTGCCCGCCCAATGTCAAGGTGGAATACTACCTGTACTACCTGGACCTTAAGGAACAAATGTTCGGGGTGCAGTGAGCCCCTCGCGGAATGCGGATGAAGCGTCTGAAGTTCTGCGCAGCGCCCGGGGATACCTGCCGCGCAGAATGTCCAAACCATCGCGCGCTTGGGAGATTACCCCATTGGGGGGTGCGCTGCCTCCAGGACCATGGTTTCAAAGGCGGCCATTTCTTCGCTGTCGAGGGCGCGGCCCCGCCCTTTAACGCCGCGAAGGGCCTCGTGGTCGCTCTGGCTCGCTTCGCACGTCAGGATGTCCGCGAAGCCCGCCTCTTCCAGTACGTCGGTCAGCGTGACCCGGTCGTAGACGAACCGGTGGCCCCACTGGCTCAACGCGCAGTTGATTACCATAGACTCCCGATGTTTGGCGGCCCCGGGGAATCGCCATGACAGAAGCCACTGCATGTATCGCCGGAGGGCGTCGGTTTTGTCGGGTGCGAAAAATTCCACAAGGGTCTCCAGGCTGGGAGTGGCGATGCGAATCCGTCCGCCCGGTTTGAGCACACGAAAACATTCTCGCAAGAAGGCCCGGCCGGCGTCGTAATCCAAGTGCTCGATCATGTGCTCGCTGAAGACATAATCGAATGTTTCATCGGCAAAGGGCAGGGGGGCTGCGGCATTCACAAACACCACACCTCGGTGAAGCCATCGCATGTCTGTGTTCAACCAACCGGACAGGAGATTCTGCCCGCAGCCCAAATGAAGTTTGGCACTTGGCTTGCCCGCGGGTACTTCCGAATGGCCCGCGGGCGAACAATCAGCCCCGCCAGGCGGGTTAAGTCGCGCCGCAGGGCCCTAGCCGCTCTTGCCAGGGCGACCATGAACTCACATCGCCTCAACCCGGATCCGCGCGTCTGGGGCATAATGGTCACGATCTATTACTTCCACGGCGGCGTGGAGGGCAGATAGGTCATAAACTCGTCGGTCACCTTCTGCTCGTACTGGCCGGAGTACTCGCCCGCAAAGAACTTATCAGCGGCTTCTTTATGGAAGCGCTTCCATGAGGTCGCTTCATCACCCGGATTAATCGGATAAAACAGGGCGTCGTTTGCCTTGGCAGCCTTCATGTCGCCGGGGGCGTCACCGATCATCAGTACCTTGTTCTTGTCGTACTTGCCGCCCGCGCCGTACTGGATGTGCTCCTTTTTGCTACCCATCTCCTGCCCGCAGATCATGCGGACGTGCCCGGCGATGTCGTGCTCTTCCCATTCTCGCTGCAGTGCCTCGTTCGGCGTGGCCGAGACGACCATCAGATCGGCTTGATCGGCGAGTTTATCCAGACCCTCGCGGACGAACGGGAACGGCGGTACACCGCGAACGATTTTGGCCACCGTCTCGTTGACCGCCAGCGACCACTCCAGGGTCCGGGCCAACACCGGGTCGCCGGTTTGCTCAACCTTGGCCTTCAGGGTGGGATTGCCCAGACGCGTCTCTTCCTTGATCCATTGCCGCAGCGAATCAACCTGTGGGCTTCGGTAGCCGCGATCGGTGCATTCGCTGCGCTCGGCTAGCAGGCCAAACACCATTGTCAGTGCCGGGAAGCGGTTGATACCACGCCACTCGCTGTAGAGGTTCACAAACTCCGCGGCCTCGCGAGCAAAACGAGAAACCGCCTGCAACTCCCATGAATTGATGATGTTCGGGATGAAACACTCCTTGTGCTTGATCTCCATAGAGTCAAACGTGCAGCCATCGCTGTCGATTCCGACAAAAAACCCCTTTTTATTTTCCAACGCCTTCAACTGCTCAATGTGGTCCGACATCACTTGCTCCTGTTCTCACTGGCAATCTGCAATCTACACGCCTGAATACGCACTGAATCCGCCATCGACCGGCACGACGATTCCGGTGACGAATTCCGCCGCGTCGCTAATCAGCCACAGCAAGGTCCCGATGAGTTCATCCACCCGGCCGAATCGGCCCATCGGGGTGTGATCGATAATCTGCCGTCCGCGCTCGGTCAACTCGCCATCCTGTCCGGTCAATAGGAAGCGGTTCTGGTCGGTTAGGAAAAAACCCGGAGCGATGGCATTTACACGAATGTTGGTCGAGTGCATCTGGGCCATATACACCGCCAGCCACTGTGTGAAGTTGCTGATGGCGGCCTTGGCGGCCGAGTAGGCCGCGATCCGCGTAAGCGGACGGAACGCATTCATCGAGGATAGGTTGATGACCACGCCGTCACCTCGCTCGGCCATGTGGCGCCCGAACACCTGGCTGGGCAGGATCGTTCCCAGGCAGTTCAGGTCAAACACCCAGCGGATTGCGTCGGCAGGCAGGTCGAAGAACGTTTCGGGGGGAGTGCAGGTGGCTTCTTTCTTGTTGCCTCCGGCACCGTTAATCAGCACATTCACCCGACCGAGTTTCTCGACCGTCTCTCCAAGCGACTTGTCAACGGCTTCTTTCTCGAGCACGTTGCACTCAACGGCCACGGCCGAGCCGCCTGCTGCCTGGATCTCGCCGCAGACTGCCTCTGCACCGGAGAGGTTATAATCGAGGATAGCAATCTTCGCACCCCGCTGAGCGAGTTGCCTGGCCATTTCGCCACAAAGCACGCCTGCCCCGCCCGTTATCGCAACACATTTTCCTTCAACAGCAAAATCGACTTCTGTGATCATTTTCCGGTCTCTGCTTTCTCTTGAATCCTTCGAACGGGTTTGCGAACGGTCATTCCACGCCAGGCCCCGCAAACTCTCTGGCTACGCCGAGCATCGCTTCGACATTCTCAACAGGAACATCAGGCTGAATGTTATGCACCTGAGTGAAGACGTATCCTCCCTCGCCGGAACCGAAAACGCTCATGTTCTCTCGA
>JASLZV010000256.1 GCA_030754715.1 Phycisphaerae bacterium | reverse complement strand
AATCGCGGCCGTGCTGATCAGTCCGTTTGCGATCAGTCAGGCGACCGCGGCTGATCAGTTGTATCTGGCAGGTCTGGTTTACCGTACTGGGCCCTACGCACCAAACGGCACGCCATTCGCCAATGGCTTCAAAGACTACGTAACGTTGTTGAATGAGCGGGACGGTGGTCTTAATGGGGTCAAGATTGTTTACGAGGAATGCGAGACGGGATATAACACCAAGGTCGGTGTTGAATGTTATGAGAAAATCAAAGGGAACAACCCTTTGGCGGTCATCCCGAATTCCACCGGTATTACCTATCAGCTGATACCTAAGGTGACAGTAGATAAGATACCGTTGGTTAGTATGGGCTATGGCCGGACATCAGCCGCTGTTGGATCAGTTTTCCCATGGGTATTTAACTTTCCGACTACTTATTGGTCCCAAGCCACAGCCGTTATTAGATATATCGCCCAGCAGGAAGGTGGTTTCGATAAATTAAAAGGTAAGAAGATCGCGCATGTGTATCACAACTCAGCCTATGGCAAGGAAGCGAATCCCACGCTGACGGTCCTTTCCGAAAAGTTTGGTTTTAGCCTGATGTTGCTTGCGGTTGATCATCCTGGACAGGAGCAAAAGGCTACCTGGCTGCAGATTCGTAAGAAGCGCCCAGACTATGTCTTTATGTCCGGTTGGGGCATTATGAATTCGACGGCGATTAAAGAGGCAGCCTCGATTAACTTTCCGATGGACAAGTTTATCGGTAACTGGTGGTCAGGCTCGGAGAACGACGTCATGCCTGCTGGCGCGGATGCCAATGGCTATAAGTCGGCGACCTTCCATACGTCTGGCACTGATAATCCCTTACACAACGACCTCAAAAAACATGTTTATGCCAAGGGTCTTGGTGCAGGCGAGGAAAATCGCTTGGGCGAAGTGCTGCACATACGTGGGTTGCTGAATCATATCTTTGTGCTTGAGGCGGCTCGCAATGCGCAGAAGCATTTCGGTGTGAAGGTTCCAAACGGTGAGCAGATGCGCTGGGGTTTCGAGAACTTAGATGTCACATCAGCGGATTGGGATCGAATTGGCCTGCCGGGTTTTCCACCAATCAAGGTTTCATGTGATGATCATGAGGGTGGTCACCCCGTATTGATCCAGCAGTGGAATGCGAATAACAAGACCTGGAAGGTTATCAGTGATTGGTTGCCAGTTATGAAAGACGTTGTGCGTCCAATGATGGAAGCCGACGCAGCCAAGTTCGCACAGGAAAACAACATCACCCCGCGTGATTGTGGTTAATTTGTCTGACACTTGTAACTGACCTTAATAAGGAAACCTGCCGTGAACGCGAATGCTCATCTGCTCAGCGTTAACAATATTGAGGTGGTTTACGACCACGTCATTCTTGTGTTGAAGGGTGTTTCGCTTCAGGTGGCCGAGGGGGGGATTGTTGCCCTCCTCGGCGCCAACGGCGCAGGTAAGACGACCACCTTAAAGGCCGTTTCCAATTTGTTGGGCACAGAGCGTGGTGAGGTGACCAAAGGTTCCATCGACTACCAGGGGGGGCAAGTAGACGCGTTGAATCCGAGCGAGTTGGTCAAGCGCGGGGTCATCCAGGTGATGGAGGGAAGGCATTGCTTTGAACATCTGACGGTAGAAGAAAATCTCCTGACGGGGGCCTATACCCGCGGTTGGGATCGTGCAGAAATCGCTAAGGATTTGGAACTGGTTTACGGCTATTTCCCGCGCTTGAAGGAGCGGTTTAAATCATTGGCCGGTTATATTTCCGGGGGGGAGCAACAGATGGTTGCGATCGGTCGGGCATTGATGGCACGACCTAAGTTAATGTTGCTAGATGAGCCATCGATGGGTCTGGCACCGCAGTTGGTTGAGGAGATTTTTAATATCGTAGTGCGCCTCAATAAAGAGCAGAATGTATCCATGCTGTTGGCTGAGCAGAATGCATCTGTTGCACTCCAGTATGCGGACGCGGGATATATTCTTGAGAATGGTCGCGTAGTAATGGAAGGTGATGCGAAGACGTTATCAGAAAACGATGATGTCAAAGAGTTTTATTTGGGAATTTCACAGGGTGACCAAAAGGCCAGTTTCCGTTCGACTAAACAGTACCGACGAAGAAAACGCTGGCTCGGGTAAACTCAAGGTCCCGATTATGTCATTTACCGCCCCGGTTCGCCGGGATTATTATTGGTGCTGGTCGGGTAGTAAATGACGCAATTTGGAGCCACGGTGCTCCACAAAACCAATAGTCGGTTATATGCCGAAGGTGCGCGGATGCCAGATCTTGAAAGCGGCGATGTTCTGGTGTGCGCAGTTCGCAGACAGGCGGAGACTTGGGGTCGCGAGGTGGCTGGCGTGGTAGGCGAAACAAATACTGGGTGTGGGTTGCTGCGGTTAGAGCGCTGAGTCCGATACATTGCCTGAACAAGAGATCAAGGATATGGTACCCGCGTTGCGTACGTTGGCAATGCCGGCAGATGCAAATCCCAATGGTGATATTTTTGGTGGTTGGTTAATGTCACAAATGGATGTTGCCGGTGGGATTCATGCTTACGCATTGTCAGGGGGTCGCATTGCGACGGTTGCAGTGGATGGAATGTCATTTCATCTTCCCGTCCAGATTGGTGACCTCATCAGTTGTCACTGTGTTACACAGAGAACGGGTACTACCTCGATTGCAGTTAAGGTGGAAACATGGGTTAAGCGTCGTGCGGATGGTCGCGAAGAGCGGGTGACGGAAGGCCTCTTTACCTATGTGGCCATTGATGCAAAGGGTCGGCCGCGGCCGCTGCCAGTCGGCGAGTCTTAGGCGTTAATTTTTTATGTCAACTCCTATTGATCCGGAATCGTTGGCGGCTCGCCTTGGTACAGCCAACTATCCACCCGTGCAAGCATGGGAACCGTCGATTAAGGGTGAGATGGCGTTGCGAATTACTAGGGACGGTGAATGGATGTATCAGGATTCACCCATTCAGCGCCCAGCCCTGGTTCGATTACTGGCATCGGTGTTACGGCTGGATGGCGATGCTGAGTATTACCTGGTGACTCCAACAGAAAAACTAAGAATTACTGTTGACGATGTGCCGTTTCTTGCAGTTGAGGTTGAACAGACTCGTACTGATTCTCACCGATCGCTGATTTTTCGTACCAATCTTGATGACATTGTGGCGGCAGATGCTGAACATGAATTGTGGGTAGCCGGGGGAAGCGAAGCCACTGGGCCGCTGCCTTATCTACATGTTCGAGCCGGGTTGAATGCGCGGATTACTCGCCCCGTTTTTTATGCATTGGCTGACTTTGCCTGCCAACATCGGATCGATGGCCAAGAGTGTCTCGGCGTATTCAGCGGCGGTGCCTTTTTCCCGCTGGAGTGTACTGGGTGATCGAAATGGCCTCGCGTCACGGAGTAGGGCTGGTAAGATAGTTATCATTGTCTAAATACAGACCTTCTGTGGCTTGCTGATTGAGAAACCTATG
>JASLZV010000255.1 GCA_030754715.1 Phycisphaerae bacterium | reverse complement strand
CCCCTTTCAGCGTGTAATGCAAGGAATATCTTACGTCGCAGGGTATCTGGGACGACAGGCAAGACGACATCAGAATATCCTCATCCGCGACTCGCTCTTCTCCGGATGAGTCTCGGTGTGTGCAACAGGGGTTATCTTCGGATAACCCCTGTTTTTTTAGGCCATAATGTATGTGTCGTGAGGCTGCAATGTATTGGAGATGGACTGCGCTCAGTGTCTACCTCGTTATCTGCTTGTACGATTTCATGGTGGTGCCTATTTGGTATGGCTTGCATCGGCCAGATTTAGAAATGTTCGTCAATATTTTGAACACCGTTGAAGACCCTCTAATCCAACTTGAACTGATGCGCGTTAAAACTGGTCAGCACAATCCATTCACGTTAATGAACGGTGGCATTTTTCACTTAGCCTTTGGTGCTATACTGACTGGAAGTGCATTCGGACTAAAATGATTTAACTCAACTTAGGCCATTAGTCCTCGTCTTCAATGTATGTGTCGTGAGGCTCACCGACTGCCTCGATTATCTCTAGTCGTCCCATGTTTTTGAAGCGGCGCTCCAGGCCGTCAGAAATCTCCTCCGCTGTCGGCCAGTCATTTTCGTCTTCACAAGACGCCTTCGTTACCACTGCGAACATTATCGAGAACAGATGGTTATACGTTGTCATAATGTCACCTCCTCGAACTCGAAGTCAATTGATTGAACCCGTATTGGCTCGCCCTCGTAGCGTATGGTCAGCGACAAACCATCTGCCTCGTCACCATCTGACTGGCTTATCACCTCGTACTCGTGCGGCAGATCAAGCCAACCTCTGGATGTCCAGACTTTCGTCATAAGTGTGCCGCCTGAATCAACCCAATGCCCATCGCCATCGTTCACTCTTACAATGCTCATGACGTCACCCCACAGTGGCAAGAACCAGCGCATCCGCACGGGTGAACCACTACCTGTTGGATTAACCCTCGTCTATCAAGTTCATCGACTACAGCGCTACGCAACCCATCAATCGTGGGTGCTTCCTCAAAGCACTGTTCGGTATTGTCTGCTAACCACTCCGTCATCATATCGAACAGTTCATAAAGGAAGCGCTCTTCGGAATCGGGCGTTGCTCTTGTGATGCTCATGACGTCACCACCAACAGTCGTAATAGACGTGCCTGCCCCGATCGAATTCCTTTCTGGCCCAGGCGCAGAACTCGATGTCCTGCTCACGATACTCGTCGGCCTGCTCGTCTTGCCATTGGTGACCAAAGAAAAACCCGCCGTCTGATTCGGGCAACCCGCCATTCATGAGGCACGCCTCAAGATTGGCAATATCTTCGAGTTCTAACAGGATCGGGTTGCAGTTGAACGATAGCCACGGTGGCCCAAACGAACTGGTCAGTCTGTCCTTGTCGGCGTACTTGGCGTAGTCCTGTTCGCGCAGAAGACCACCCCGCTCACCGAACACACCTTCCATGAATGCCTGTAACTTGGAGTGCTTACGCCACACATACCTGTTTGTATCGGCTGTATCGCAGGCCGGGTATCCGTGTTTGTCGTGCGTTACTTTGAGTTGCTTGCTTGTGCTGAATGCGTATTGGTCAAGTCCCATTTTGGTATCTCCGTAGTTAAGTAGTAGTAAGTAGAGTGCGTGGGTTGCGTGCCTTACAGGCAATGATGTTCCGAGTCATCCGCGACTCGCCCTTCCCCCATCGAGACACGCTTTGGTAAGGATGCCCACGCTCACCCTATAAGGAGGATAGGAAGGGATGTATTAACTGGTTCAAAGTTTTTCATTCACGACCTGTTGCACAGCATCAAGGTCGTATCTATTGATGCGTCTTCGGGTACAGATTCGATAGATGCTTTGCCAGAATCTCATGTCCTTACCCGGCGCCAACTGAAACCACGTCGCAGGGATCGACATCTTGCTAGGGTAGGGGGGCTTGAGATTCGGGGTCGGCTCGGTGATCATGCCGAACACTGCGTTGGCCTGACTGCGGGTAGCGTGGATCAATCCACGACTATCGCTTGTCTTGCCCAGGATCAGGCGAGCAACCTCTCCGATGACCACGTTTGGCAGATCGTCTACCGTATTGACCACTGCCCACCGGGGATAGAACTTCTGCACAGAAGTGCTCATTATCCCGATGCCGACCGTGCGAATGCCTTGCAATTCGGCGTACTCGATCACCAACCTTGTGGCCTTGTAGTTCCTTCTCAGACGCCGATGTTCTTCTCGTGCCTCGGGCGTATCCAACGACCCTTTGGCATCTGACCAGTGACTATGGTAGGTCGGACTTCCGTCGTTCAGCACAAGCAGAATCTTCTGCGACTCGGGTCGCTTCTTGATCTCACCAACTGCCCAGATCAACGCCTCCGTCTCGGGTGTTGATCCATGGGCATCGCCAGACAGCGATGCAAGCCCGGCCCGTGCACGGAGGATGCTCTGATCGAACTCTTTGTAGATCCGCATCTGTAGTACAACAGTGCTCTCCCATTTCTGATTTGCGTCCTCCCCATCTGGCCTGATCGCTGTGGTTGCGGTGAAGGACACAACTTGGACAGGCACGTCGAGTCGGTCGATTGCTTCGGTCAAGACGATGCAAGCCCTTGTGGCAAGGTCAATCTTGTTGCCGTTCATCGAGCCACTGCAATCGACCAACACCATGACGCAAGTGTCCAGTGCTTCGGCCTCGGTTCGTCTGCGAAAGACGTTCTCGTTGCCGAGCAGGATATCTCTGCCTCGGGAGCGCACATCGAGACGACCACTGCGATAACCCGACGACCACTCGGTATCGCTTCTTCCGATCATCGCCTTCTGGAGTTTTCGCTTGGTCGTGGCGATATTTGATGACAATTCCCTGAGGTGACGTTTGTATTCGTCCTCCCACATCCCCCTCTTCTTGGCAAAGTTCTTCTTCTTGATGCTGTCCATTCGTGTGGAGTACCTGCGCCAAGCAGACGCATCGCCTTTGCCGATGCCTCCCAAGATATGGTGGGCCGTCTTATCAACGCCGGGGTCAAGCGAACGCTGTTCCCACGCCCTTGGCGATGCCTCCTCCTGCTCCGCCTCCTCCGCCTGCTCCGCCTCCTGCTCCACCTGCTTCGCCTTCTCCTCCCCCGACCCGTCTTGCTCGTCTTGCGGGCCTTCAGGCTCGGCGGCTTTCTGATTTTCCGTTTGGCTTTCTGATTTTCCTTTCTCAGAACCCCCTTGTTCCCCGGAGTTTTCTTCCCCAGCGGGATCCGCTGGCTGGGCCGCCTGGCCTTGTCCGGCTTCGTCTTGCTCCTGGTCGCCGGCACAGTCCGCAGGCTCACCAGGTGAGTCACCCTCACCCTCTTCGCCTTCGCCTTGGCCCTGTTGTTCCTGTTCCTGTTGCTTCTGCTTCTCCGCTTCCTGTTGGATCTGCTTGTGAATATGATCTGAGATTTCTTCGGCGAGTTCGAGCGCCATGCGGGAACCCCTATGCGCCTCGGCCTTGTCGATGCGCCCAAGTCCCTGCACCCCATCCGG
>JASLZV010000254.1 GCA_030754715.1 Phycisphaerae bacterium | reverse complement strand
GCTGGGGGCTGGGGGCTGGGGGCTGGGGGCTGGGGGCTGGGGGCTGGGGGCTGGGGGCGGGGGCCAGGGGGCTGGGGGCAGGGGGCAGGGGGTGAGGGGTGTGGGCGGAGAAAAGGTGACTGGGAGAACAGGCGTCCCGCACACCGCGTCGGGTCATGCGGGCGTTGACTGATGACCCCATGCGATTTAAGGCAGGCTCGCGACGACCGGCTTGTCCAGCGCGATGACCACTTATCTGGATTGGGTCATGGGACTGCTTTTCAAAGATTCTCGACGTTTCCGCAGACGCTGATGGACTGGCCGGATATGTTTTTCCCGGCGTCAGAGCACAGGAACACGGCCATTTCCGCGATGTCGTCCGCTGAAACCATGCGCTTCATGGAAACATTGTTCAGAATCTTCTCTTTAACGGCGTCATAACCGATGCCTTCGCTTTCGGCCCTGGCGTGAAAGACCCGTTCGATGCGCGGGCCTTCCACGACACCCGGCAGCAGCGCGTTGACCCGGATACCCCAAGGACCCAGTTCCTTGGCCAGGCTTTCGGTAAAGCCGATGATCGCCCACTTGGTCGAGGCGTAGGGCAGCCTCAGGGCAAATCCCAGGCGGCCGGCCACCGAGGAAATGTTGATGATCGAAGCCTGATCGGCAGCCTGCAAAAGGGGTACCGCAAGCCTGGTGCAGTAGAAGGCGCCGTTGAGGTTCACGCCCACCGTTGTGCGCCATTCTTCCGGGTTGATGTCCTGCACCGGTGCGGTGGGACCGGCGATTCCCGCGTTATTGACGAGGACTTCAAGGCCCCCGAATCCGTTTTGGATTTCCTGAAACAGCCCGTTGACTGAATCCTCATCCGCGACATTACAGGGGGTCCCCTTCCAACCGGGATTTTCTTTGAGACATTGCCGCAGAATTTCTGCATCTGCGTCACAGATCCAGATTTGAGCACCGGCGGCTTCGAAGTGTTCGGCCATCACCCTGCCGATGCCGCTGCCGGCGCCGGTGATGAGCACGCGATATTCCTGGGGAACGTTCATTTGAGCAGTTCAGTTGTCCGGCCAATTCCAGGACGTCATGGGCCCCGAAATCATAAGCCGCCTGGGCTTCCAGATCGGTTTTTTGATCCGGGCCGTATTCTACAGGCCTGCGTCGGCGCCACCTCTGCAAACGCAACGCTGGGGAAAGCCTGTTTCAAGGATGATTACGCCGTTTCAACGTAACATACACAATACCCACAGAATCCTGCAACTCGAAGCGATCGATTCCTGATAAGTGGCTGGCCAACCCGGCTGGGAACCCGGCAGGCAGCGTTGGATCGACGGATGCAGGAAGTTCAACGAGATGACCGATCGTGAGAACGGCTATATAAGACGGTGGCCTTAGATGGTAAGCTGGCGGTCGTGCCAGCGTAGTTCCCCTTAGCGGTCCTCTCGCCTTAGAACGTGCAGGGAGACACCCGTTGCTTACACCAGGGCAGATCAGCCACTTTGAGACCTTTGGTATCCTGGCCTTAAGAGGTTTGTTTTCTCAAAGCGAGGCCGACGCGATCCGGGCTGAGTCGGACAAGGTGCTGTCCCGGGCCCGGGACGGCAAGCCCTTCACCGGCAAAGAGTCACAGACACTCTTCCCGTTCTTTGAGAGAAGCCCTCTTCTCACAAGCCTCCTTGAGGACGAACGCATTTACGGTCTGGCCGAGTCGCTGCTGGGCCCGGATTTCATTCTTATGTCAACCGAGGGTAACCGCTATGTCGGCCAGACCCAGTGGCATTCGGACGGCAGCAGCATGCCGGTACCTTCCATCAAGGTGGTATGGTACCTGGACCCGATCCAGAAGGATACGGGCTGCCTTCGCGTTATCCCCGGGTCCCACCAACCCGGGAGGTTCCGCGACTCCCTGGAGGCACTTCACTGTGAATACCGGACCGTCAAGTCCAACGACTTTGGCGTCCCCGGACCTGAGGTGCCCTGCCAGCACGTAGAGTCCAGTCCCGGAGACGTAGTGGTCATCTCCGAGTCCGTGTACCACGCCTCCTTCGGTGGACGTCCCGGGCGAAGGATGAACGCCATCAACTTCGCTAAGGCCGTTGTGACCAGGGAGCAGGAGGCGGGCCTCCGCGAGGCCTATGAGGGGTTCACTCACGTGTTGCATCCCGCGGAGTCGTTGGTCAACAGCGACGCGCCACGTCTACGGGCCATGATTTCCAAGCTGGTGGAACTGGGCTTTGAGACCGCGAAGGTCTGACTAAAGCCAGGAGGTGTTGTGTGCTTACCAGGGAAAAGCAAGCCTTTACCGATTCAACCCACCATGACTTGGCGTTGCGCTTGGCG
Source organism: Phycisphaerae bacterium (assembly GCA_030754715.1). Lineage (GTDB taxonomy): Bacteria > Planctomycetota > Phycisphaerae > SM23-33 > SM23-33 > JASLZV01. The sequence continues at coordinate 1,194 of JASLZV010000254.1, read as the reverse complement.
CAATTGACCGCCAAACACCCCGACCTGCAACACCTCATCACCGCCTGGCCGGACCTGCCCGACGCTGTGAAGGCGGGCATCACGGCGATGGTCCAGGCGACCACACGCTGATCGTGGCGCCCTTGCCGGGGGCTTCGACTCGTGCCCGGGCCAACCCGGCGGGCGCACACCCATGAGGTGCCGTATCACTGACGCGGCAGGTTTGTCACACGGGGGCCGCTGGTGCGCGGATATTCCTGTACGCAAACCTTATAATAGAGCACGTTACACCTGATGCATGTGACTGTATGTCTCACCACGGCACCCCCGTTGCCCCCGGGAGGGGTTCGGCGGGGCCGGGTCCGGGTCCGGGGGCGGGGGCCAGGCGTTGGGGGGGCGAATAGTGGCGCAGGGCGGTACCAGGCGGCTTTTTGCGGCTCAAACTTTCTGAAAACCCCCCGCGTTTAACCATTGACAAACGGCAATACCGGCGTATTATTAAGTCTCGCGAGGAGGGCGCTGAATCACATTTCCTGTCAGCTGGAGGAGAGTAAACATGAGACTATGCTGCGCTGTTTCTGTTCTTGTCTCGGTCGTCACGAGGTATAACCAAAAGTCGTGTATTGGCCAATGAAAAAGGCGGCGTATCCTGGGTGTTGCAAGACATCCCAAAGTGCCCACGCGGGCAAGGAGTACGCCACCATGACGAAGAGTACCAGCGAGTCGTATCGTTTTCCAGAAGCGGCAGATGCGTCGGACGAGAAGCCTCGCGATGTCCTGACGGAGAAGCTCCGTGAGGGAGCGCAGCAGATGCTTGCCAGGGCGATTGGCGAGGAAGTGGAAGCTTACGTGTCGGCGCGGACGTGCCTGGTCGACGATGACGGCCGCCAGCAAGTCGTTCGCAACGGCTATCTGCCGCAACGGAAGATCATGACCGGGCTCGGGCCCGTCGAGGTCCAACAACCTCGTGTGCGTGATCGGCGTCCGGCGCATGAGCGCGAGAAGTTCACGTCGAGCATCCTCCCTCCGTATCTCCGTAAGACCAAGAGCGTGGAGGAGTTGCTGCCCTGGCTCTACCTGAAGGGGGTCAGCACCGGCGACTTCGGTGAAGCGCTGCAGACGCTGCTCGGCGAGAACGCCAAGGGGCTGTCTGCCACGACGATCACCCGATTGAAATCGGTCTGGGAGGATGAATATAAGGACTGGTCGAAACGG
>JASLZV010000253.1 GCA_030754715.1 Phycisphaerae bacterium | reverse complement strand
CGTCCAACTTCGCCAGGAAGATGCCTGTAACGTCGATGGCGCCGGCGAAGGCGTGGGCTTGGTTGATGGCATTCTGCCCGGTGGTCGCGTCCAGGACCAGCAGCACCTCGTGCGGCGCGCCGGGAATCTTGCGCGCCACCACGTCGCGAACCTTGGTCAACTCGCGCATGAGGTTGTCCTGGGTGTGCATCCGCCCGGCTGTGTCCACCAGCAGCACGTCGGACCCGCGGGCCGCGGCTGCGTCGCACGCGTCGAACACCACCGCGCCTGGGTCGGTTCCGCTGCCGGTGATGATGTCCACCTCGATGCGGCGGGCCCAGATGGTCAGTTGCTCGACGGCCGCCGCGCGGAAGGTGTCGGCAGCGGCCAGGCACACCTTCCGACCTTCCTGCTTGAACCGCCAGGCCAGTTTGGCCACCGACGTGGTCTTGCCGCTGCCGTTGATTCCGGCTACGAGGACCACCGTGGGACCCTGGGGGGCAAAGTGCATACTGCGGTCGCCGACCGGCCAGAGTTTCTTCAATTCATCCTTGAGGAACCCGATTACGTCGTCGACCTTTGCGATACGCTTGTCCTTGTAGGCGGCTTGCAGGTCCTGGCGGATCCGCGCCGCCGACGTCACGCCGATGTCCGCCTGGATAAGCGTTTCCTCGATTTGGTCAAGAAGTTCCTCGTCGAGTTCCCGCCCGACCAGCAGGCTCTTGAGCGAACCTACGAATATCCGGCGGGTGCGGTTCAATCCCGCCGACAACTTCTCAATCGTCTTCTTCAGCAGCGCCATCTTGACCTTCCGAAAGTGCCTTCAACACCGAATCCAGCACGCCGTTGATAAATCGAGGGCTCTCGGCCGTCGAGAATTCCTTGGCAAGTTTGAGCGCCTCGGTAATCACGACCTTGGCGGGGGTCTGCCCGCTCAGCAGTTCGTGCACGGCCAGGCGCAGAATACCGCGATCAATCAAGGCCAGGCGCCCCAGATCCCAATGGTGGCAGTGATCCTTGAGTACCCCGTCGCAGCGATCGACCTGTCCATAAGCCCCGTCCAGCAGTTCGGTCGCCAGGGCAACCGTCCCGGGCACCTCCCTGCTGTCGCTGATGAAGTCCCTGACAAGGTCCATCACCCCGGGACCCTGGGCGTCCAAGCAGCAGATGCCCTGCAGGGCCAGCCGTCTTGCCCGGTGGCGGTGGTTCACGGTCTCAGGCGCCTTGGGATGCTTGGGGGAGTTGGTCCAGAAGGTTCGCCATTTCGATGGCGGCCCGGGCGGCGTCGGCGCCCTTGTTGCCGGCCTTCGTCCCCGCGCGCTCGATAGCCTGCTCGATCGTGTCGCAGGTCAGCACGCCGAATGTGCATGGCACGGCGGTTTCCATAGCCGCCATCGCCACCCCCTTGGCCACCTCCGAGGCGATGTACTGGTAGTGATCGGTTCCCCCGCGGATGACCGCGCCGAGACAGATCACCGCGTTGTACTTGCCGCCGCCGGCCAGCCGCCTGGCCAGCACGGGAATCTCGAAACTCCCCGGCGACCAGACCACGTCGATGTTTTCGTCTACGACGCCGTGGCGGGTCAATTCGTCCACCGCACCGCTGAGAAGTTTGCTCGTCACGAACTCGTTGAACCGGCTGACCAGCACCGCGAATTTCGCACCCGCCGGCGCGACCAGTTTGCCTTGGTACTCTTTCATCGCCTTCATCGCAAAAGACTCCTTCGGGTGAATCTCCCAACTCAACAGTATAAACGCCGCACGGGCAAAATCGCAACCCGCAGTTGTCACCGAAATGCGAGATACGTCAGCACGAAGGCCAGTTGCGCCAGCAGGTTGTCCGCCAGCAGCACGCTGCGCCTCAGCCCGCCGCCCAGCCGCGACAGCACAAACCCGCCGAAAATCGCCACGAAAATCGTCACAGCCGGAATGGTCCACTGAGCCCCGGTTCCCAGATAATGGAAATAGGCGAAGGTCCCTGCCAGCGGCACGGCCATACAGCCAGCCGCCGTCAGGGGCCCGCAGCCGTGGGCAAAGGCCCGCATCGCCTGCTCGGTTCGATCGCCCGGGCGGCAGAACTGCACCGTAATGAGCATGGACCAGCAGCCCCACACCGGCATCACCAGCAACACGCGGTACACCTTGGCCGCGGGGCGAATCCACGCCAGCCAGCCCGGCATCGCGTATTCCGCCCGGTACCAGTCCGGCTTGAGGCACAGAAAGCACGCCCAGGCGGCCACGATCAGCATCGCCCCAATCACCATCCGACCGGCAGGGTCCTCCCCGCCGACCAGCCGCGACGCGCAGACCAGCGATCTGCGCATCGGCCAGGCAAACAGAAACACAACCGCTGCCGCCGCCGGCAGCACAAACCGCCCGTAGTCGTCACCGAAAAACCGCCATCCAACCCCCCACAACCCCACCAGGCCCAGGCCGGTCGCTATCGACAAGGCCATCAGGCCAACCCAGGCGCGGGCGAACCTCCGGGGGTTCTGCCTCTCCAGAGGCTCATCACAGGCCGTCAGGAACATGTATGCCGGTCTGTCCAGCAGCCGGCGATAGATCGAACGCACCAAGCATCTCACTGGCATTTGCTTACCCCGTGACGTCACCGGGCGGCCCAACGTCCTCGCTGCCCGGTCCAAGATACGCCCCAAGGTATCCTTGCGCCCTGCACCCGACAAGTGGTTTTCCGCCACTGGCCCGAAAGGCGGCGGGAATTCGATTTCGGTTCTTTCCCGTTTCTTCCGTCAGTGCGGCCGGCAAAGTTCACCGCCGATGTCCGCAGCCTCCGAAAATCGCCGAATTGCCGAAAACCCTTGGCAAACCGCCGCCGGCGTCGTATCCTTTTGGCTACCGTGATTCGGCAAGGCAATTCCGATTCCGAATAAATCAAAAAAGGGCAGGCCAATGAGCAACGCAACAAATACCGTCATACCCGCAAGCGTAACCTGCCACGCCGCCAGGGACCCCTCCGTCAGGGTGTTTATCCTGGCAGCCATGTTGCTCGGCATCGGAATCTGGTGCCTGGTGGACAAGCACAAGTATGACCCGCCGGATGCGTGGGACATCAAGCACATCAACGATGCCGCCGGATATGTGTTCAACCACTACACGCCCTATGTGTCGATCCCCCTCGGCGGGCTGTTCGTCATCGTGGGCGTCAGGATACTCCGGCGAGTTTTGGTAGCCGACTCGGCGGGCATAGGATACCTCGGCAAGGACAAACTCCTATGGGATCAGATTGACAAACTCGACGTCTCGAAATTCAAAAGCAAGGGCATTCTTATCCTGCTTGCCCGTGAGGGGGGCAAGACACGGAGGCTCAAACTCGACTCGTGGAAACTGAAAAACTTCCGCGACCTGGTGGTCTTCGTGGAAGCCCACGCGCCCTCGGCGGCCCACTCCCAGGCATAGCGTCCAGCCGCGTGTTTCCTGCCGGGCAAGGCGCAAGGGGCCACCCGCAGGCTGCGTCGCTGCGGCGAAAACGTTGCGATATCCGGGGCGATTGTCAGCGCAAAACGCACTTGTTTTGTCCTCAA
>JASLZV010000252.1 GCA_030754715.1 Phycisphaerae bacterium | reverse complement strand
AATCCGAATCGAGGGCCTCGCGAAGGGGACCGGTTGCCTTGCCCCTAGAGGCCTTGATCCGACCCAGTGCCCAGGCTGCGGCGATGCTCAGGTCCGGTTCCCGGCTGCGAAGTATGGCAATCAGTTGGTCGATGAGCCTCTCGTCGGGGCGCGTGCGGGCCACGGAAACAATCGCCTCGTACCGAACGTTAAAACTGGGGTCCGACAGGGCTTCCAGAAGTTGGTCGACGTTCAAGGGGCTTTTGGTTTCACCGAGGCGCTCTGTAACCGACAACCTGGCAGGTTCGTCCCTGGCAAGGTTGTACCGTATCATCGCCCCGAACGCCGACACCGGGTTGCCTTGAACGAACAACGAAACAAACCGGCGAGTGGGCATGTCGCTGCGAGCCACGATACGCCTGCATAGAATCACACCACCGGCCAGAAACAAAAGGCTGATTACAAACAGAGGTGTGTACGGATCAATCTTGAAAATGAAAAATTGACCTTTCAGCGATGCCAGGGCCACGAGCATACTTCCCGCCAGCAGAGGCGCCAAACCGCCCACCACGCCTGTCCACGCATAGTAAATGGCCAGATACCCGGTCTTTTTCTCGGGAGGCACAAGGACGTTGTAACGGAGAATGGCGCCGCCGTGTATCGCGCCGATAATGCCCACCCCGTAAACAAAGGCGATGCCCAGGGCGGCGTAATAACTCCAGCCGATTCCCCTGGGCATGAGCATCCAACATGCCGGCGTCAGGGCCAGGATGCCCACGGCCGAAACCAGCACCGGCTTTCCGCCGTAGCGGTCTGCCGCCCAGCCCCACAAATAGGTCGATAGCATCGTCCCAACCAGGGCGGCCATCCCCAGTGAAACCACGTTGTCGGCGCTGAGCCCCACGTGCTCTTTCATGAACAGGGAAACGAAAGTCATCATGGCCCCCGTGGCCATCATCATCAAACCCCAGCCAAGCAGATAGGTGAGGTAGTTCCGGTCGCGCAGGGCGCCACCCATTTCCTTCCAGTGGGCCGTATGCGCACTTCGGCCGACAACCGGCTTTCCGCCGGGAACCGGTATGTACAACAGGACGGAGATCAGCCCGATAATCGACGCCACCGCGATCAGTATGACGTATCCGTTCAGCCCTTCGGAATGCCTGATAACGACAGTTGCCGCGGCGAGTGCTCCGATGGCGAATACGTTGCTGGTCACAGTTGCTATGGCGGAGAACCTCCCGCGCATGGAATTGGGAATGTACTCCTGGGCCCAGGAATAGTGGGCCGTCTCCGCCACGGCGCGGCAGATGGCGAAAATGAATATGATTACAGCAACGTAAACGAACGTCGGACCAAGACCGAACTTCGAAAGGATCCAGGGGCAGAGAACAAGAAAAAATATCGTGACCTTTCTAATGCTGTAGAAGCAGATACAGATTCGCCTGAGTCCGACGCGGGCGACAACCGGGGCCACAAACAACGCCAGGAGTCCGCAGAAGGGGAAAAGCGACTGAATGAACCCGATACGGTCCTTGGGTATCCGCAACTCGTCCAGAAAAAGGACAAAGACAGGACCGAAAATCATTTGGACAAAAATGGCGCCCAACGCGTTACCGGCGAGGATCCACCGCAGTCCACGAATCTTCTCGGCGGTTGTCGGTTCGGCCATCACTGCGCGAATTCCTGCTGTTGAGGAGTTATGGGTGAGACAGACCCCGGCATTGTTTTCATTTGAGGGCGCTATTGCAAGAAGTTCAGCCGGAATCCGGCGACGAAGCACCGTCGCGGGCTAGGCGGCCAACGCCGTCGGGTTGGCCGCATCGCGGCTGGCCCGTTGGGATTGATGCTACGCGTACCCGGCCGGTGAAAGTTCGCGACATATCGGCCTTACGCGCCGCTCTGGACGCTGTAGTCCATTGCGGCCATGTGCTCCAGGGCCTTCCAGCGGGTGTTGACGTCCTTTTGGGCCTGGACGGCCAACGCCTTGGCTGCCGCTGGGTTGGACTTGGTCAACATCTTGAACCGTGTCTCGTTATACGCGTATTCCGCGAACGGGATGCTCGGGGGCTTGGAGTCCAACTGGAGCGGGTTTTTGCCTTGATCAGCCAACCGCGGGTCGAAGCGATACAGCGGCCAGGCGCCGCAGGCCACCACCGCTTTCTGCTGGGCGAAACCGCTGGTAAGGTTGAACCCGTGGGCGATGCAGTGGCAGTAGGCGATAATCAGGCTCGGACCGGGGTAACTTTCGGCCTCGACGAAGGCCTTGACTGTTTGGGCGTCCGATGCACCCATCGCCATCTGCGCGACGTAGATGTTGCCGTAGGTCATGGCGATCATGCCCAGGTCCTTTTTGGGTGCGGGCTTGCCGCCGGCGGCGAACTTTGCCACGGCGCTGCGAGGGGTGGCTTTGGAACACTGACCGCCGGTGTTCGAGTACACCTGCGTGTCCAGTACCAGGACGTTCGTGTTCCGCCCGCTGGCCAACACGTGGTCCAGCCCGCCGTAGCCGATGTCGTACGCCCAACCGTCGCCCCCGAGGGCCCAGACGCTCTTGTGGCTCAGCGCGTCGGCCAGCGAAATCAACTGGGCCGCACGCGGACCGTAGCTGCCCGCGGCGGTGAGTTTGTCCTTGAGCAACGCGACGCGCTTGCGCTGCTCGGCAATCCCCGCTTCGGTGCTCTGGTCGGCCGACAACAGCGATTCGGCCAGTTCGCCGCCGATCTTGTCCTTGAGTTCGGTCAGAAGTTCTCGGGCGAACTCGGTCTGCTTGTCCAGGGTAAGGCGGAAGCCGAAGGCGAACTCGGCGGTGTCCTCGAACAGCGAGTTGTTCCAGGCTGGTCCGCGCCCGTCGGCATTGGAGGTGTATGGCGTGGTGGGAAGGTTTCCGCCGTAGATGCTGGAGCAGCCGGTCGCGTTGCCGATGACGGCACGGTCGCCGAACAATTGAGTAAGCAGTTTCACGTAAGGCGTCTCGCCGCAACCGGCACAGGCGCCGGAATACTCAAACAAAGGTCGGCACAACTGGCTGCCCTTGACCGTACTTAAGTTCAGGGCGGTGCGGTCCAGATCGGGCAGGTCCAGGAAAAACTTGTAGTTCTCGCGTTCGGACTTCCGAAGCGGCGCCTGGGGGGTCATATTGATGGCCTTGCGGTCGCCTTGCGACTTGTTCTTGGCTGGACAGGTCTGTACGCACAGTCCGCAGCCGGTGCAGTCCTCCGAGGCGACCTGAATGGTCCACTTCTTTCCGGTGTATTCCTTGCCCCTGGCGTCGGTGCTTTTGAAGGTTTTCGGCGCGCCCTTGAGTAGTTCGGCGTCGTATATCTTCCCGCGGATCGTCGCGTGCGGGCAGGCGATAGAACACTTGGCGCACTGGATGCAGACTTGGGGGTCCCACTGGGGGATGTCCAGAGCAATGTTGCGCTTTTCCCACTGCGTTGTGCCGGTGGGCCAGGTCCCGTCGGCGGGCATGGCGCTGACGGGCAACTGGTCGCCCTTGCCGGATATGATCGCCGCGGTCACCTCCTGCACGAACTCGGGCGCCTCGGACGACACCGTTGGGGGCATCTTAATCCTGCTGGTAGCCTTTTGGGGTATGGGAATTTCGTGCAGGTGTTCGATGGCCTGATCGACCGCGTTG
>JASLZV010000251.1 GCA_030754715.1 Phycisphaerae bacterium | reverse complement strand
GTTAACCTGCACCTGGTTGACTCGCGTAAAGTTATACTCTACGGGGTCTTCCGCTGTAATGATCTTCCGGTCGGGACGGTTCAACTCGTTGATGGCTGCGTACAGCGTGGTGGTCTTGCCCGAGCCGGTCGGGCCGGTTACCAAGAATATCCCGTTGGGCTTCTTGATGATCTTTTGGAACTGTTCGTAGTCTTCCTGCTCGAAGCCGAGCGCAGGTATGCCCATGCGAACGCTCTCGGGTCGCAGAATACGCAGGACGATGCTCTCTCCGTAATAACTGGGCAGCGACGAGACGCGGAAGTCGATGTCGTTGCCGGCGATGGTCATCTTGATACGACCGTCCTGCGGCAGGCGCTTCTCGGCCAGGTCGATACCGGCCATGATCTTCACGCGGTTCAGCACCGACCCCTGAGTCCGCTTGGGGATGTCGTCGCGAACCACGCATACCCCGTCAGTACGGTAGCGAACCCGCACGCGATTGGCCATTGGTTCGATGTGAATGTCCGACGCGCGGCTGTTCACAGCTTCGGTCAGCAGCATCGCCACCAGGCGGATGATCGGGGCGGAGGCCTCGGTCAATTCGCCATCGGCCCCCTCTTCTCCATCAGCCTCGGCGCCTACCCCCAGATCTGAGAAGGCCTCGTCGATGCTCCGGGTCGCCCCGATGTACCGCCGGATAAATTCTCGCGTCTTGACACTGCTGGCCAGGCACGTCTCCAATTCGCAGTTCAGGCGGAAACGAAGCATATCCAGCGTCTCAAGGTCCAGCGGGTCGGTGATGATCACCTTCAACAGCCCCTCCTCCATCTCCAGGGGCAGGATTTGGTGCCGCCGGATAAGGTTTTCGTCGATAAGGTCCAACTGGGACGGTACAACCACATTTGCATCCAGATCGATGTACTCCATGTCGAACTGATTGGCCAAGGCCTTGGTCACCTCCTCCGGGTCAGCCGCCTCCAGAGCGACCAGAGCCTCACCAATCTTTATCCCCTCGCTCTTGGCGTGCTCGAGAGCCTCCTTGACCGCGGTGTCTGTAACCACCCCCCAATCAACCAGTATTTCTCCAAGACGACGCCGTTTCTTTCTTGCCATGTTGTCACCTGTAAAGAAAGATTCCTTGCACGTGCGGAAAACTCGCTGGTGCCCTGCGCATCTGCGCTGCTACAGACCGCCGAAAAGGAGCGGGGCCTGCGGATGCGCCACAACACAGCTGCGTCTCGAATCAGGCTGAGGCGGGATAATGAATATATGAGTGCGGATAACCCGGTCAAGGCCGGCTAATCCTCAGCGCGATTTCCTGTAATATACCATTAGTTTACCGCCTTAATTGCTGCCAAGTCAAGGTACTTTTCGGGCAGTATCAGGCGTTTGGGCAAGTGGGCCCCAAGGCCGTTCGCCGGGCTGGCTGGAACCTACGGGGTTATTCCCGCCCCAAGGCCCCGGGGGACTTGCAGCCGCGGCTAATACAGGCCGCAGGTTTGGTCGAATCCGAACATGATGTTCATGTTCTCGATGGCCTGGCCTGAAGCGCCTTTGACCAGGTTGTCCAACGCGCTGAATAGGATGACCTTTCCCTTGGCCACGTGCGCACTTATGTCGCAAAAGTTAGTGCCTGCAACGTACTTGGTAGCCGGCAGGACTTTGGTTCGCACGCGGACGAACGGTGCGCCGGCATAGGCGTCCTGGAGGAGGCTGTTAAGTTTGTCGCCCGTCACGTCGTGCGACGGGTCTGCATAGATACTGCAAAGCATGCCGCGGTCCATGGGGCTCAGGTGTGGCTGGAACAGCACGGTCGTTTCGATACCGGTGATGTCGCGCAGAACCTGCTCGATTTCCGGCGTGTGCCGATGGGCGCCCACGGCATATGGCTCGAAGTTCTCGTTGCGCTCGGGGAAGTGGAACTTGAGGTCGGGCTTCCGCCCCGCGCCGCTGATACCGGTGATGGCGTTGATGACGATCCCTTCCGGCTCGATCAGGCCGGCGGTCAACAGGGGCGCCATCGCCAGCACGCTGCAGGTGGGGTAGCAGCCGGGGTTGGCCACCAGCGAAGCGGTTCGGATCGAGTCGGCGTAATATTCCGGCAGGCCGTACACCGCCTCGCTCAGGCCTTGCGGATCGGTATGCCGGCAGTACCACGTCTCATAGAGGCCACGGTCAGGCAGGCGGTAATCGGCCGACCAGTCGATGATTCGCAGCCCGGCCTCCCGCAGGTCGGGTACGTAACTCATGGCCACCTTGTGAGGAACGCACAGCATTGCGAGGTCGGCGTCCAGGTTACGCAGTTTGTCCTTGTCGTACAACTCCTGCGACAGTTCCACCTGCTTGGCCAGCAGGGGGTAGAAGTGGTCCATTTTGCCCAGTTCGCTGGCCGGACCGTACACGCCCACGAGTTCTACGTACCGATGCCGCAGCAACCTGCGGATGGCCTCAAATCCGGCATACCCACTGCCGCCGATCAAAGCCACGCGAATTTTCTTGTTTTTCTTTGCCATGCTGTGGACTCCGGGTTGTCGCTGGTGGCTGAGTGCTGACAGCCGAACGCTTCACGAGAAGGCCCCAGCGTCGCGTCCGAGCCGGGGCCTGGTAAAGGTTGTCGTTGGTTGCGGACTAACGCTTGGAGAACTGGAACCGCTTCCGGGCGCCGGGCTGCCCGTACTTCTTGCGTTCTTTGATGCGGGCATCGCGGGTCATCAGCCCGTCATCGCGAAGGGTGCCCTCGGCCTCCGGCATGGCCTTGGCCAGCGCGCGGGCTAGGCCCAGTTTCACCGCGTCGGCCTGTCCGGTGCTTCCCCCGCCGCCGACGTTCACCCATACGTCCCAACTGCTCAGCATGTTCAGGCTGGTCAGAGGGGCAACCACTGTTTGGCGGTCCTTCTGGTGAGTGAAGAACTGTTCCATGTCGCGCTTGTTCACGATGATCTTGCCGGCCCCGGGTCGGATGCGAACGCGGGCGGTCGACTTTTTGCGCCGCCCGGTGCCCCAGATGTACAGCACGCCTTCGGGCAGTGCCGGGGCGGTAAAACTGACGTTTCCCTTTTCCTTGGCCTGTGGCTCGGGCCCCAGCGGATCCTTGTCGGCTGCACCGCGCCGACGCGTCTTATCGGGACTTCTCTTGTACGGTCTCTGTGCCATTGACTTCTACCCTACTTCTTCGCGGATCACCCAGGACCGGAGTCCGGAAATACCACCTGGCTGCTCGCGCCCTGCCGATCGCCCATTTCCGTTTCTCATATCTCCATCGCTTCAGGCTGCTGGGCCTGGTGCGGATGTTCGCTTCCGGCGTATACTTTCAGTTTTTTCAGCATTGCCCGTCCAAGCCGGCTCTTGGGCAGCATCCGCCGGACGGCCTCGCTGACCACCCTCTGGGGGTGTTTCTGGAGCATTTCGGCTAGGGTGGTGGACCGCAGGCCGCTGGGATAGCCGCTGAACCGCTGATATACCTTCTCGGTGGGCTTGTTGCTCCCTGTAACCTTTATCTTTGCGGCGTTGACGACGACCACGAAATCTCCTGTGTCCACGTGTGGGGTATATTCCACGCGGTGCTTGCCCATCAGGACGGTGGCGATTTTTGTGGCGGCTCGCCCAAGCACCTTCTCGGAAACGTCCACCACATACCATT
>JASLZV010000250.1 GCA_030754715.1 Phycisphaerae bacterium | reverse complement strand
CGAGACGGACCGCTATTATTTCGGCGTCTGGGCGTGGGTATCGGGTGTGAAGGGCTGCGCGCACTGGGCGTATTATGATAACGGCCCGCGGCTGAGTTACGTCTATCCGACGGAGGATGAACTGATTCCCAGCATCGGCTGGGAGGCCGTGCGCGAGGGTATCGACGATTACCGGTACTTATCCACGCTGAAGCGATTGGCAGACAAGGCGAGGGCGGTCGGTAAGAAGCAGTTGGCCGGCCGGGCCGACAAGATCTTTGCCGACGTGAAGAAAATGGTGACCATGGACAACTACGGTGCGGCGTATCATAAGGCCATGGCCGGCGGCGTGGCGCTGGCCACGGCGTATCAACGCCCGCGGGTGGAGCCGCAACTGAGCATTGACGCGTACGATCGTATGCGGATGAAGGTTGCCAGGGCCATTGTGGATATTGCCACGGTACTGTCGGCATCCAACAGCCAGTAGGATGGGCCCTGCGCCGAGACACAGCCGGTAATGACGGCAGTATCATCCATTAGTCGGAATTGTCCGGCCAGACAACGGCCGAAGAGACTGCCTAACACCTTGAACGGAAGCGGCTTGCGGGCGATGCTTTCCCCAAGGCCGCAGCGTGATATGCGGCGATTGGGGGCGTCTAATGCCTGTTGGGGAGAAGGAAATATGAGAAAGAGCATTTTCGTTTTCTGCATTCTTGGTTTGGCTGTAGGAATTCTCTGCTCTTGCCATAAATCGAGAAGTACGACCACGGCTACATTCAATCGTTAAATGCTCTAAAGGACCCTGACGGCCACCATGGTCAGGTCGTCGATGCGTGTCTGGAGGCCGGCGAATTTTCGCATCTCCCACAAGACGTGCTTGACCAGGCCGCCGGCATCGCAATCGGTTTGGGCTGCGGTGAGTATGGCCTGCTCCACTCGCTGGGCGCCGAACGATTCATCTTCGAAGTTCATCGCGTCGGTGAGCCCGTCGGTGTAGCACAACAACACGTCGCCACGCTGGAGTTGAAAGACCTCGTGTCGCCACGCGTAGTCGGGGTCGATGCCGAGTATCCTCCCGCCAGTGGTCAGCCGCCGGGCCTGCCGGTCACGGACGAGCAGCGGCGGCACGTGGCCGGCATTTACGTACGTGAACCGCTTTGTGGCCGTGTCAACAACACCGTAAAACAGCGTGGCGAAGTCGTTGATCTCCGTGTCGGCGCAGAGGTCGGCGTTGACCTGCCCAATGACCTGCGACAGTTCGTACACATTTGAAGCGTGTGCCCGCAAGGAAGCACGAACCGAGGCCATCAGAAGCGACGCCCGCACGCCCTTGCCCACCACGTCACAGACCGCCAGGCCGAGATTCTCTTCGCCCAGGCGTATGAAATCATAAAAATCGCCGCCGAGTTCGAAGCACGGCACGTACACGGCGTCGATGTCCAAGAAAGGCATCCGCGGCGCCTCGGCGGGAATCATTCTCCGCTGCACCGTGGCGGCCATCCGAAGTTGGCGTTGGGTGTTTTCCAACCGGACGGCCTCGGCGTACAGACGGGCGTTGACGACGGCGGTGGCTGCACCGGCGGCAATGGCCTCGGCCAGTGAGATTTCAAACCAGTCGAACTTATGCTTGTGTGCCTTGTAAATGCGCAGCACGCCCTCGGGTCGGCCCTTGTATACCATGGGGCAGCACAGGGCGCTTACGAGGCCCTCCTGCCTGGCTTCCCTGCGATACACAACTCGCTTGTCGCTGCGCATGTCGTCAACAGAGACGGACTCCAGATCCGAGAGCACCTGCTGGTCGATTCGACTTTGGGAGACCAGGATCGGCCCCTTGTCGAGGTACCGTGGGGAGAGATTGGCGACGGCCTTTATGACAAGTTCGGCGCGGTCCTCGCTGAGCATGCGGATCGCGCAGGCCTTGGCATCGAGCACCTCGACGACGGTCTGAGTCACCAGATCGAGCACGGCCTGGAGGTCCCTGCGGCTGGTGAACTCCGAGGTGAGGCGATAGAGGGTAGCCAGTTCCTCGACGCGCGCGCGAATCTGCTTCTGCTGGCCGGCGAGGCGGGAAAGCACCTCGGCCAACAGATAGGCAAAGCGTCGCAGGCGTCGATTCTCCCCGGTCGTCGGCTGATCGCCGCCGCGCTTTGCGGCCGGCAGTACCACCGAGAACAGGCGGCCCGCCTTTGCAGCGGGTGAATCGGCGCCGGGGCGGGCAAGCGGCGAGACCACCACGCGCGCGATGACCCGTCGCTGCAAGGTGACCGGCGCCTTGAACTGCCGGGGCGTAATGGGCGGGTCCGACGCGTCCGGCAGCGGGCACAACTCCTGCCGGCTGTCGGCGCTGAAGACCCGCACCGCGGCGCCACTGGCGCGGCAGAACAGCCCGAGCAGTTGGGCCAGTGTTTCGGTGGCAATGTAATCAGTCAAAGAAGGCACAACAAAGCCCTTATGACGTCACAGTCAACACCTGCCGGGGCGGGTATTCGGATACAGGGGGGGGCATTGTAGAAACATTCACTGTCAATTCAACGGAAAAGGGCAAAAATTTCAATAAAACCCCCGCGCCTGCCTGTTCGTTTAGTTTGGTCAAGAAGCGTTTGGGAGATCATCCTGCCGGTCCCACGGCGGCTCGCCGGCCAATGACACCAGCAGTTGGGCCGCCGCCCGGACTGGTTTCGCCTCGCCGGTAATCCCCAGCCACACTGCCCCCTCTGCGCCGCAGACCCCGCCGCCGCCGAGGAGCCGGGCCCTGGCGCCGGTGAGCAGCGAGACGGCTTCCAGTTCGGTAACCACTTCGCCCGGCAGGGCCAGCATCCTTACACCTTCGACGTCCGGGGCACTGAGTTCGTCGGCCAGGGCAGCGATGTCGGCCGGTACCCGCTTCTCCAGCCCGACCGGAACGATCAATTTCACCCCCCGCCCCGCCACCAGCGGAACGGCCGCACCGGCTGTCCCGCCCGATTTGAGATCACCAACGAACACGCCGGCGTGTTTCCGGCGAAGATTCACGGCGTTGGCCCCCTTTACGACCACGTCGCCGACCCGCAGTGACTCGACCACGTCGAATATCTGTTTACCCTTCCGCCACTTGCCGTCAGTCAGGATCACGTCACCGGGAAACTCAAAGGCCACCGAGGCGTCGTCAAAGCCCGGCGGGGTAACCATGCCTCGTCGAAATCCCCCGGTGGAAAACCCCTGCGCCTGCCCCACCGCCCGCAAGACCTCCTGGGCTACATATCCGTTGGTCGTGCCGGCTACAATAACCAGCGTACCGGTTTTCAGCACGGCCCGGACGTCTGGATGACAGGCCACCGCCTTGCCGATGAGCCTCTTGCCCATGGATGGAGTCAGGACGAACTGTTTCATGGATGCATTCCTTGTTGACCTGACGGCTGAACGCCCAAACACAACCGCCGCAGTGGTTTTTCTGCGGCGGAATCTCGGTTTACTCAAGCCAGTCGCCCGTCCGGCGGCAGTTTTTCCGGCCGACTACTTCCGGCGCTCGACAAGCCACCGGCACAGCCAGCCAGAACGTTCCCCAACATGCAAGTTCGGCAGAGCGACCACATCAGGCCTGGAACCTTGCACAGAATTGACAGTCGTCTACGCCCCCACGTCGGCGGCCCGTTTCATGCCCT
>JASLZV010000024.1:7690-11444 GCA_030754715.1 Phycisphaerae bacterium | reverse complement strand
GACACGCCCGACGTCCTGATCGATTTTTCGAGCCCCACCGGGACGGTACAATTCCTGGAGGTCTGCCGGGATCATGACATCCCTATGGTCATTGGTACGACGGGACTGACCGAGTCGCAGCGGGCGGACATTGCCGACGCGGCTTCGAGAATCGGAATCGTTCAGGCGGCGAACATGTCCGTCGGCGTGAATGTGCTGCTGAAGGTGGTGGGGCAGGTGGCTGCGGCCCTGGGCGAGGACTACGACGTCGAGGTGTCCGAGACGCATCACCGCTTCAAGGAGGACGCCCCCTCCGGCACGGCCGTTGCGATGGCCAAGAGTATCTGCCGGGCGTTGGGCAAAGACTACGGCGAGACGGCTGTTTTCGGGCGCGGGGGTCGCTGCCCGCGAAAGCCCGGGGAGATCGGCATGCACGCGCTTCGTGTGGGCGACACGGTAGGCGAACATAGTGTGCACTTCGGGAACCTCGGCGAGACGATTACCATCGGGCATTCAGCCCACACGCGCAACACTTTCGCCCGCGGCGCACTGCGGGCGGCCCGGTGGCTGGTGGGCAGGCCCGCGGGTCTTTACGACATGCAGGATGTGCTGGGGCTGAAATGACTTCGGATTGAACGACGCGAGGTTGCCATCGGGAGCGAAACGTGATTGATCTGCGAAGCGACACGGTTACCCAGCCCACACCCGAGATGCGTGCCGCAATGGCACAGGCCCGGGTCGGCGATGACGTGTTCGGTGAGGATCCGACGGTGTCGGAGCTGGAAGAGCGCACGGCCGAGATTCTGGGCAAAGAAGTGTCTGTGTACGTGCCGTCCGGCACGATGTCCAATCAGGTAGGCATCCGCTGCCACACACAAGTGGGTGACGAGATATTCTGCGACGTCACTGCACACACGTACTACTACGAAACCGGCGCCCCGGCGGCGTTGTCGGGCGTGATGGTTCGCCTGCTGCCGGGAGTGCGCGGAATTTTCACCGGCCAGGACGTCAAAGCCGCGCTTCGTCCGCGAGATGACCATTTTCCCTGCACGACCCTGGTGTGCGTGGAGAATACACACAATCGTGGGGGCGGCAGCATCTGGCCGATCCAGCGGATTGAGGAGGTTCACGACGCGGCGCGGGCTGCCGGACTGAGCCTGCACCTGGATGGGGCGAGGCTCTGGAACGCTTCGGTCGCCACGGGAATCGGCGAGGACGAGTACGCCGGTTACTTTGATTCGGTCAGTGTGTGCTTCTCGAAGGGGCTGGGCGCTCCGGTGGGCTCGGTTCTGGCGGGCAGCGCGGAGTTTATCGAGCGGGCCCGGCGATTCCGCAAGATGTTCGGTGGCGCGATGCGCCAGGTGGGAATCATTGCCGCCGGGGCCCTGTATGCGCTGGAACATCACCGTGACCGCCTGGTGGAGGACCACGCCAATGCAAAAAAACTGGCTTCGGCAATCGCCGAGTTGCCCAGCATTGAACTGGATGTCGATGAAGTGGAAACAAATATAATCTGCTTCCGCGTTACCGGAATGCCGGCGGTGGACCTGGTCGGGAGGCTTAAGAAAGACGGCGTGTGGGTCCGGGCCATCGGGGAAGATGTGATTCGGGCCGTGACCAACCTGATGGTCTCAGACAGTGACATCGACCGGGCGATAAAGGCATTTCGACAAGTCCTGGGCGGCGCGGCGTGAGGGGGGTGGGCTCTTGCGGCTTGCTCGACAGGCCGGGGCGGGTGCCAAAACGACGTGAGGCGTGGTATCGTTGAGTATCAGACCGCGCCTTGGGGCGTCGTGGGCAAGAACGGAACGACCGGAACCCCCACACATGATTCATCATCGTTGGGACATTTCGCCGTCCGAAGCAATTGCACTTCAGGGTCGACTTGCAGCCCTGGTGCGTGTGGAACCTCTTGTGGGCGAGGTTCACACGGTGGTGGGGACGGACTGCGCCTTCATGGATGGTAGAAAGAGGATTATCGCGGTGGCTGTTCTGTGCGACGCGAAATCCATGGAGGTTCTGACGTCGGTGCGAGAGATTCGCCGTTGCGGGTTCCCGTATGTTTCGGGACTGTTGAGTTTTCGCGAGGCACCGGCGATGATTGCGGCGGTCAGGAAGTTGCCACGGCGGCTGGACCTGTTGATGTGTGATGGGCAGGGGCTGGCCCATCCTCGCGGGCTGGGCCTGGCGTGCCATGTAGGGCTTTGGCTGGACTTGCCGGTGATCGGCGTGGCCAAGAGTCGTCTGTGCGGCCAACATCGCGGGCCGGGGGCGCGTCGCGGCTGTCGCGCGCAATTGCGACACAACGGGAATGTTGTCGGGGCGGTGGTTCGGACGCGGACGAATGTCAAGTCGCTGTATATTTCTGTGGGTCATCGAGTTACGTTGAATGAGTCCGTCCGTTGGACCCTTAAGGCCTGCCGCGGCGTCCGCTTGCCTGAGCCGTCGCGCCGAGCGCATCAGTATGTTTCGCGGGCGAAGACTGAATGAGAATCTTTTGCAGTTCCTCTTGAGGGCCGTTATAATTCCGGCCGGTTTGGAGGGCTCTTAAGAACGAGTGAGACATATCAGGATATTATTGCTGCTGTTGGTGGGCTTGTCGGCCGGGCTGTCGGTCGGCTGCGGCTGGCAATTGGGCGGTGGCGGAGATGTTTGCGCCGAACTTCAGGACGAGGATCCGGCCGTTCGGCTGGCGGCCGTTCATCGGGCCGGGCGCCAGAAGGTTTCCGAGGCCGCCCCGTATCTTGTGGATAGACTCACCGACAGCGAGGAAGAAGTGCGAATGTTCGCTGTGTTGGCGCTGGAGCGGGTTACCGGCGTGGACCGTGCTTCTCACCCGTACCGATACTACCACGATGCCTTGCAGCGGGAAAAGGCTGCTGACTGGTGGCGGGAACGGATCAGAGAGCGGCGTGAGGGCGAACCATCAACGCAACCGGCCGGCGCGAGCGGCCAATGAGCGACGTGGCTAATGACGACATTTCAATGTGGATTTGCTTCGACTGGAAGGCCTGAAAATCGCAGGCAGCGATGGGTCCACGCCGCCGCGCCGCGAAACGAAAGGAGGCCCAGATGAGCGCCTCGTCTGATTCACCTGTCCGGAACGTTCGCTGGGAGGACCGTTACGCCGTTGTCCAGGCGGCAGGAGATATCAATACCGAGCGGGTGCCTGCGTTTTTGCAGTCGCTGCTGGCTGTTCTGGACGAGAAGCCCGATCGCATTGTGGTCAACCTGCAAGACGTCGGGTACATGGACTCGGCGGGTCTGGCCAGTTTGGTGAAAGTGCTAAGCCGTGCCCGCAAGGGCGGGATGGAACTGCATCTGGCGTGTATGGGCGAAATGATCCGGGGTCTGTTTGAGATTACACGACTCGATAGTGTGTTCCAGATTCACGAAAGTGAACAGGAGGCCCTTGCGTGAGCGTGCCGACGGCTGAGGCAGTTCGCGGTGTCGTAGAGGCCCTGGGGGCCACCGTGCTGGGCGTACTGCGCTACGCCGGCGGGATGGCCCTGCTGGGGGGCGATGTGGGCAGGTGGACCTGGCGAGAATTGTTTTGGCGCGGGGGCGGGTTCCGCTGGGACGCGCTGGCAAAGCAGATGGTGCGGGTGGGGGTGCGCAGTTTGGGGATTGTGGTTCTGGTGCAGTTGTTCATCGGAACGATCCTGACATTACAACTGGCGCCCACCCTGGGCGATTACGGGCAACTTGACAAGGTCGCCACGGTGATCGGTGTCGGAGGGTTCCGCATGCTCGGACCGATCATCACGGCTGTGGT
>JASLZV010000024.1:0-7680 GCA_030754715.1 Phycisphaerae bacterium | reverse complement strand
ATCGATTGCCGCGGAACTCGGTACGATGGTCGTGGCCGAGGAGATCGAGGCGATGCAGGCGATGGCCATGAATCCCGTGCGGTTTCTGGTCGTGCCGCGTGTGCTGGCGACGCTGATTATGATGGTGCTTTTGACGGTAATCGCCGACCTGGTGATCTGCGTGGGCGGCTTTCTGGCCGCTCGGTGGGCGATGGGTCCGGATGCATATGTGGCGTTTTGGGAAACCGTGCGTAGTTCGGTTGCAATGTTTGACTTCGCTACGGGGCTGATACAGGCGGCCGTCTTCGGCACGCTGATTGGTCTGATTGCCTGCTACGAGGGTCTCAGTGTCCGCGGCGGGGCCGAGGGCGTCGGGCAGGCCACCACCATGACCGTGGTGTACTCCCTGATTGCGACGATTCTGGCCGCATGCGTGTTTACGGTCGGATTTTTCCTGTTCGGAATTTAAGGTTCTGGGCGTGGCTGAGTTGTCCCGATGCTATTGGTTCGGACAACTCGATATTAGTTACGGCATTTGTGGTGAGAAATGGCTGAGGCCCAAGACAAACCGAAAGAACCGCCGGTGATCCGGGTGGTGGACATCGTCAGGAGTTTCGGCAAGGCGCAGGTGCTATGCGGTGTGGATATGGAAGTGTATCCGGGGGAGACGATGGTGATCATGGGCGGCAGCGGGTGCGGCAAGAGCACGCTGTTGAGGCACATGATCGGGTCGTTGATGCCGGACAGTGGCTACGTGGAACTGTTCGGCCGGAATATCTGCGAGATGGATGAAGAGTCGCTGGACGCGGTCCGGAAGCGATTCGGCGTTCTGTTTCAGTCGGGGGCGCTGCTGAACTCGCTGACGGTCGGCCAGAACGTGGCGCTGCCCATGAAGGAACACACGGACCTGGACGAGTCCACCATCGACATCATGGTGCGGATCAAACTGGAACTGGTAAACATGCGTCACGCGATAGACCGTATTCCGGCGGAGATTTCCGGCGGGATGAAGAAGCGCGCCGGGCTGGCCCGTGCGATTGCCCTGGACCCGGAGATACTGTTTTACGACGAACCGTCGGCCGGACTGGACCCGGTCACGTCGTCTCAGATCGATCAGTTGATGACCGACCTGTCGAAGAAACTCGGCGTCTCCACGGTGGTGGTTACCCATGAAATGGATTCGGCATTCAGGATCGCCGACCGCATGTGCATGCTGGACCGCGGGGTGATTTTGAAGATTGGCCTGAGGTCGGAGTTCGAGGAAATCCGTGACGGTCCGCCAACTGGCGATGAGAAAACCGATCTGATCCGCCAGTTCCTCCGTGGCGACGGTGATGGGCCGATCACGCGGCGGCAAGTTGGCAGCGAATTCGAGGCGGATATCCTCCAGGCCGGTGAGGTGTCCGATTCCGGCACGAAGGGGCTTTTTGGCCGCAAAACCTGATACCTTTGCCAAAACAGATGAGCGAAATGACGACGAAGACGTTCGCCGTCGTTGCGGAGATGTCGACACGGAGACAATAAAATGTCGCGAAAACAACGAAGCGAATTGACGGCGGGGCTTTTCACCATCGGGGCAATTATCCTTCTGGTAGGGGTGGTGTTCTGGCTTGGGGCGGCCGACGTCTTCAAGCCGCGCGGGCAGAAGACCTACTTCTACGTGGATCAGTCAAGCGGGCGACTGGCATTGAAGAGCGGCGGGCAGGTATTAATCAACGACGTGGTGGTCGGCAAGATCACCGACGTGGAGTTCGACCCCACCGCCGGGAAGGACGGGCAGACCTTCTACATCGTGCAAATTCACCGCAGGGATATCAAAGTCCACAGCGACGGCGAGGCGAAGGTGGCGGCTGCACTTGTCGGCGGTGCTAACCTGGTGATTACCAACCGCGGCTCGGACGGCGAACCGCTTGCCGATAACCGGGACAACGCCATAGGGATCCTTCCCAGCGCCTTCGAGCAGGCGATCTCAGGGCTGGCCGGCGAACTCGACCATAGTTCGGAAGGATCGATGATGTGGAAGTTCCACGGTGTTGTGGACGAACTCAGCAGGGCGATGGTCAACGCTTCGGAGGCGCTGGCAAGCCTGAAGAAGGAAATGGACACCGCGAACAAAGTGGCTGTTCTGGCCAAGTTGCACGAGATCATCGACAGTATCAGCCGCATCGCATCCGACGCGCAGCCGAAACTCAAGAACACGCTGACCGATATTGAAGCCATGATGGCCGACGCCAAGCCCAAGGTCTCCAAGGCGTTGAACGACGCGGGCGAGGTAGCCGCCGAAATCAACAGGATGACCAAGAAGGAGATTGCCGACATCCTGGTCCAGGTCCGCAAGGCCAATACGGACCTTCTTGTCATTACCGGCAACTTTGCCAAGGTGTCCGAGGAGACCAAGCGGCTGGTCGACGTGAACCGCGAAAACCTCGACGAAATGGTCGACAACATGGTGGTAGTGTCGGCCAACCTGAAGACAGCCAGTAAGGAAATCCGCCGCAACCCCTGGCGGCTGCTGTATCAGCCTAAGAAAGGTGAACTGCATTCGCAGAATATTTACGATGCGGCGAGGGCATTTTCCAGCGGGGCGGCCCAGATGGATCAGACCTTGGCGAAGTTGAGCGGCCTGGCGCGGGCCTACCCCAGGGGCCTGCCTGTCGACGACCCGCAACTGGAACAGATACGCAAGCAGATCAAGGAGATTTTCACCAAATTCAACAAGGCCGAGCAGGCTCTGTGGAAAGAATTCGGCAAGTAAGGCGGACAATTGCCGATTTGGCACCGTACAAGTCCGAATCGCCGACAGGCTTTGATCGCAACCCGTGCGTCGCCGGCTGTTTTTCCCTTCAAAGGCCCCCCGCGTCGGAGAGAAAGAAACACAAGTGTTTCGGTCTTTCACGCAAAGTCGGCCTGCTTCCAGTCGTCCCCGAACGCGCAGGCGGGTGGCATCTTCAACCAGGCCGCGCGCTTCGGGTTTCAGTTTGCTTTTCTTCCGGCGATTCCTTTGGTGGCCCTGGTGGTCCTCTTTGCCGATTCCTTCGGGCGCAGGTCGCGGGTGGCCTTGCCCGCCTGCCACATCTCAGAGTCGCCTATCGCCCCGAGTTCCTTGGTCAACTGCTTCTGATAGTCGGCCTTGCCGCATGTGGACAAGACGCGCCGTGTTTCCACACCGTCGGCCACCCTTTTATACAGTTCGTTGAACACGGGCATGACAGCCTTTTTGAATTTTGGTTTCCAATCGAGTGCGCCGCGCTGAGCGGTGGCCGAGCAGTTGGCGTACATCCAGTCCATGCCGTTTTCGCTGACGAGGCGAATCAGGCTCTCGGTGAGTTCCTCGACGGTTTCGTTGAAGGCCTCGCTTGGGCTGTGCCCGTGCTTTCGCAAGACTTGATATTGTGCCTCCATGATCCCGGCCAGTGCGCCCATCAGCACGCCCCGCTCGCCGGTCAAATCGCTGAACACTTCCTTCTCGAACGTCGTGGGGAAAAGGTAGCCGGACCCGACGGCGATGCCCAGTGCGATGCAGCGTTGACGTGCCCGCCCGGAGGCGTCTTGGTGGACGGCGAAACTGGCGTTGATCCCCGCGCCGGAAAGGAAATTGCGCCGGACCGACGTGCCCGACCCTTTTGGGGCGACCATTATCACGTCGACGTCCTTGGGGGGGATCACCTTCGTCTGGTCCTTGTACACAATCGAAAATCCATGCGAGAAATACAGCGCGTCGCCAGGGTTGAGGTTCTTCCTGACGACCGGCCAGATGGCTTTTTGGGCGGCGTCGGAAACCAGTATCTGGATGATCGTTCCGCGCTGGGTGGCCTCGGCGATGTCAAACAAGGACTTTCCGGGCTTCCAACCGTCTTTTCTTGCGCGATCCCAATCCTTCTTGAAACTTCTTGCCTGGCCGACGATGACCTTGAACCCGTTGTCTTTCATGTTGAGCGACTGGGCGGGCCCTTGCACCCCGTATCCAATCACCGCGATCGTTTCGTTCTTCAGGACCCTACGCGCTTTGGACATCGGAAACTCTTTGCGCATAATGACTTGTTCCGTGATACCGCCAAAATTAATCAATGCCATAATCCGTTCTCCTTGTTTAGGGCAGTTGGGGTTTTTACCGCTGTTTCGCTGGCGCGTCAAGCGATTTTCGTTGGCGGGCGGGGTTTGTGGGCCCTTGCCTCGGCGCCCCTTGTCCGCACGGGGCCTGCAGCTGCATGAACGTTCACGGTTGCTACCAAAACCATAAGAGACTATTCTTTGGGGACTTGTTGGCGTCATAAAGCCGGGAAGCGGTCGACAGAGAGGTGACGGAGCATGAACGTACTGATTACAGGCGGGGCCGGATTCATCGGCTCGCATCTTGCCGATGCCCTGCTGGCAGAGGGCCACGGCGTTACGGTGGTTGACGACCTGTCCACCGGCCTGCTGGACAATCTTGCCGGCGTGGCCGGCGACAAGAATTTCCGTTTCGTCCGCGATTCGATCCTCAACGAGGCCACTATGACCTCCCTGGTGGGGCGATGCGAGGTGATCTACCATCTGGCGGCCGCCGTGGGTGTGCAACTTATCGTGGACAATCCCGTGCACACGATCGAGACCAACATTCACGGCTCGGAGGTGGTGCTGAACCTGGCCAACAAGTTCGGACGGAAGATACTGGTCGCCTCAACGTCCGAGGTGTACGGTAAGAACACCAGTGTCCCGTTCAAGGAGGACGACGACACGACCCTCGGGTCCACGCGGTTTACCCGCTGGAGTTATGCGTGCAGCAAGATGGTCGATGAGTTCCTGTCGCTGGCTTATCACGATCAGTACGGTCTGGATGCGATCATCTGCCGGTTTTTCAACACGGTTGGCCCGCGTCAGACCGGGGCGTATGGTATGGTCGTACCGCGGTTTGTCCGAGGGGCATTGGCCGGTGAGACGATCGAGATCTATGGTACCGGCAAGCAAAGTCGGTGTTTCTGCAACGTCAGCGACGTGGTGGATGCGATGATCAAACTCATCGGTTGCGACGAGGCTATCGGCGGGGTGATCAACCTTGGGACAACCGAATCGATTACTATCGAGGATCTGGCCGACAAGATCATTGAAATGACCGGCTCGTCCAGTCCCAAGCGTTACCTGAGTTACGAGGAGGCCTACGGGCGCCCGTTCGACGACATGCTTGTCCGCCTGCCCGACCTGAGCAAGATCAAGAGGCTCATCGGGTACGAGCCGACAGTGCCTTTGGTCCGGACGCTTGAGCAGGTGATTGAGTTTGAGAAATTGCGGATGTGAGTGCGGGCCCGCCCGGGTGCGGCGGCTTTGGTCTGAAGTTTTCGCTGCCCCTGGACGATTTTCCCGTAAGGCGATGCCGGGTACCGAATAGGCCGGCCGGATGCAGAGGCGTTTCGTTTAGAGAATCTAATACGGAAACCATGCGCGAGACTTATTACGTCACAACGCCGATCTATTATGTCAATGACGTGCCGCACATCGGGCACTCGTACACCACTATCGCTGCGGATGTGCTGGCCCGGTACTTTCGCGCCGCGGGGCGCGACGTGCGCTTCTTGACCGGAACGGACGAACACGGCATCAAGATAGTCAAAGCCGCCGCCGAAAGGGGCATGAGCCCCAAGGAACTGGCCGACGAGGTTGTCGTCCATTTCCAAGACCTATGGGCGGACCTGAACATTTCCTATGACGACTTTATCCGCACCAGCGAGGAGCGACACGAAAAACGCGTGCAGGCGATGGTCCGGCACCTGGTGGATCGTGACGAGATTTATTCCGGGCGATACGAGGGGCTTTACGATGAGAGCCAGGAAGAATTTGTTACCGAGTCCGTCGCGAGGGACAACGACTACAAGAGCCATATCAGCGGTAAACCGCTAGTCCGCTACAGCGAGGATGCCTACTTCTTCCGGCTGGGCAAATGGGTGCCCAGGCTGATGGAGCATGTCGAATCTCACCCGGAGTTTATCCTTCCCGCAGCCCGCCGCAACGAGGTCCTCAGCAAGTTGCGACAGGGTGTGGACGACCTTTGCATCTCCCGGGCCAGCGAGAAACTCGGCGGCTGGGGCATTCCCATGCCGAACGATCCCAACCACAGCGTCTATGTCTGGATCGACGCGCTGAGCAACTACTACACCGCGCTTGGCTGGCCGGACGTCGGGGACGCCCACGACGGCGACCATACCCGATACTGGCCGGCGGACGTGCACTTGATCGGCAAGGACATCCTCT
Organism: Phycisphaerae bacterium; assembly: GCA_030754715.1. Taxonomy (GTDB): domain Bacteria; phylum Planctomycetota; class Phycisphaerae; order SM23-33; family SM23-33; genus JASLZV01. The sequence continues at coordinate 1,476 of JASLZV010000024.1, read as the reverse complement.
GGTTCCACGCGGTCTATTGGCCGTGTATGTTGATGGCCCTAGATCGGCCGCTGCCCAGGTGCATTTTTGCCCATGGTTGGTGGACGTCAGAGGGCAAGCGGATGCAGAAGACGCTGGGGAATTTTGTCTCGCGCGAAACCATTGCCTCTATCTGCCGGGAATACTCGGTGGACGTTTACCGTTACTTTTTGATGCGAGCGATGGCCTTTGGGGCCGACGGTGACTTCAGCCGCACAGCACTGCGGAAGCGCTACAACAACGAACTGGCCAACAACATCGGCAACCTGCTCAACCGGACGCTCAACATGATCGAGCAATATTTCGGCGGCAAAGTGCCCATCCCGGCGTCGGTCGGAGCCCAGGAGCAGCCCGTCCTGGACGCGGCTGAGCATCTGCGGGACGGCGCCACGAAGTTGATGGAAGTCTGCGCCTGCCACACTTACCTGGACAAGGTGATGGACCTGGTCTCGGCTACTAACCGCTACGTCGACACGACGGCCCCGTTCAAACTGGCCAAGGATGAGTCCCAGCGTGAACGTCTGGGCACTATTTTGTACACTTGTGTCGAGGCGGTGCGGATTGTGCTAATGTACCTCTCACCGCTGATGCCGGATACCATGGCAGCGGGGCTGGCGCAAATAAACTGGAAAGCGCCGCCGGGACGGACGATTGAGGAGTTGGCCTCTTGGGGACAACTGCCCCCAGGAGGGCAGACCCAAAAGGGTCAACCACTGTTCCCGAGGAAATTATGATGGTCGATCGGTCCCGTAAATCGGTGGAGGAGGTGATTCGCAAGGACGGGCGCTATCCGGTAGAGGCGTACGCGTTCCTGCACGAGGGGCTCAATCGGGCTGTCGCGGAGGTCCACGGCCCCGAGGCCGCCATGGCGCCTCCGGCTGAGGGTCAGGAAAGAACCCGGCATGTCACTGGCGCGCAACTGTGCAAGGCGCTGCGGGACTTGTCTATTGAGCGATGGGGCCTGCTGGTGCGAACCGTACTGGATCGCTGGAACATCCATGCAACTATTGACTTCGGCCATATGGTCTATTTGTTGGTTGATAACGACCTTATGAGAAAGACCGAGGAAGACAGTGTCGAGGATTTTCGCGATGTGTACGCCTTTGATCAGGCCTTCAACGTAAAGGTTGATGCGGAGATAAAGGAATGAGCCAGCCGGGGAAATCGGGGAAGCCCGCGGCCTGTGGGGCGCCCGAGCCGGTGGATGTGGTTGAGGGCATACCTGATCGCATCGCGGCCTCGTCGCGCTGGAAAATCGTGTTGATTGTCGTGGTGTTTGCGGCTTGGGTCGCCTTTTTGATTTACTGCCGGTACGCTGGGCGGTTGGAGCAGTGAAGGGGCGGGTTGGTGGGTTTGGATCGATGAGAGTGTCATGAGAAACCATACGGCCCAAAGGTCACTGCACGGGGGTGTGGCGGGCGTGCTGCTCGTTTTTGTGGCGGCCTCTGTGCTGTGCGG
>JASLZV010000249.1:3351-3637 GCA_030754715.1 Phycisphaerae bacterium | reverse complement strand
ATCATCTGTGACGACGGCAATTATCCGGAAATCTGGCGCGACTGCGCCATGAGGGGCGCCGAACTCATCATTCGCTGCCAGGGCTACATGTATCCAGCGAAAGAACAGCAGATAGTGATGGCACGGTCCATGGCATGGGCCAACAACTCCTACGTCGCGGTGGCCAATGCTGCCGGTTGGGACGGGGTTTACTACTACTTCGGCCACTCTTCCCTCGTCGGCTTCGACGGCAGGGTGCTGGGTGAATGTGGAGAGTCACCCATGGAAAACCAATACGCCGAATTAT
>JASLZV010000249.1:0-3341 GCA_030754715.1 Phycisphaerae bacterium | reverse complement strand
CATAAGGGACGCCCGCAAAAACTGGCAGTCACAGAACCATCTTTACAAGTTGCTGCATCGTGGCTACACAGGATGCATAAACTCAAAGGAAGATCCCGCGGGTCAGGGGCAGTGTCCCTACGAATTCTACCGAACTTGGGTCAACGATCCCCAAAAGGCCAGGGCCAACGTGGAAAAGTTTACCAGATCTACTGCCGGCACAGACGAGTGCAGGATTCAAGGCATTCCAACGTAGCCCCACAAACCACCCGGGAGCAGCATGCCCCCGCAAATGCCTGTCACTGCGGCCGGCGAATGACGAGCCGGGAGAAACCATTTGGCCGCCGATCGCGGCGCACTGGGACTGTGTGAGAACCTGTTTCTGCGTTTAAGGTTGTTCCACTTCTCCATCGCTATTCCACAGCTTTGGCACACGTTTCTTGGGGTCCGGGAATCGCTTGACGGTCCCCGAAACCGTAGTAGAATCATCGCAAAGGCCCACGGCGCCCGTGGGCGCGAGTTCATTGGGACAATCTCGGATGTAAGGAAATTGTCGTATGGAAGTTCAACGCCTTCGTATTCTGTCGGTCGGCGCTCATCCGCACGATCTCATGCATGCCGCCGGAACCTGCGGCGTTCACACACGCCTGGGCGACACCGTAACCTGGGTGAGTGTGACCAATGGGGCCTTCACGCACAACGAAGACCTTGCCGACGAACTGCTAAAGCCGCCGGCGCAGCGGGATCCGGCTATCGTGAACCAGACGCAGGAACAATACGCGGCGATGAAAGAGCAGGAGCTGCGAACCGCTGCCGCACTGTTTGGTGTTACGGACGTCCGAGTGCTGCCCTTTCTCGACAGGCCTTTTCGGCTGAAGAACCATCCTGAAGCGATTGATATGCTCAGAGACATTATTCTCGAGACGCGTCCCGACGTGCTGATCCCGGGTTACGCTCATCTTTCGAGGCATCACCGCCTGAACACGGGGCTTCCCGATGACCATAACGAAGCCGCCTATGCCGCGCTGGAGGCTCGGACCGCGGCGCAAATCCCCCGGTACGGAACGAGCGAGCAAATCCACAAAATCGCCGCGACATACTACCCCGGGCTCTATTACGAAAAAGACCAGTACGATTTCATCGTCGACGTCAGTGACTGGTTCGAGCAGATCGTTGAGGCTGAACTAATGTTCAAGAGCCAAGGCCACACTCCGGCCTATGCTCGACGTCGGATTGAAGTCGAGCTGGGACAGGTAGGATGGTTCTCCGGAACCTTGTATGGCGAACCTTTCCTGTTTGAGAGGCCGGCGCTTGTATCGAAGATCACCGTTCCCGCCTCGATGCTGAGGCAAGCCAGGGAGGGCTCCAAGAAACACATATCACGCATCTCAGGACAACTCCCGGACAAGCCCGATTGATCGTCGTATTGCGAATGTAATTTTCAATCACGGGATTCACCGGGGTTTCGGCCGCAATCCGCTGCAGGCGGGTTGCCTTAGCAGTACAAAGTTCAACAAAATCCTTCGAGCGGCGTTCAAGGACTTTTGGAGCATATTGGGGCTTTTCTTCTATGGCGGGAACAGACGGCGAGACATCGCCTGGCGGACTGTACGAGTACGGCAATCTTGGCGACCCCATTAACGATTACTCTTATGCGCTGTGGACGATCGACGAGAACAACGGCCAGTCCGCTCCGGAGAGTGCGGCGACTTTCGGCAACAAGGCTGCCGCCCCCGGGGCTCACACATTGAAGATAATCTTCATCAGCACCACGTTCCGATATACCATAACGGTCCGCAACGACCGAACTCGATACACCGGAGGCGCACATGAACGCACTGTCGGCCAGAGCATCCGCTGAGCATTCCGCTGCGGCCCCGCGCTGGTGGGCGCCGGCGGCGGCGATCCTCATCGTCCTGGCCGGCGTGGCTGCGTATCACAACAGTCTCGGCGGGCCGTTCTTCTTCGACGACATCGACTCAATTAAGAATAACTCCACCATCCGAAGCCTGTGGCCGATTTGGCCGGTCCTGTCACCGCCCGGACAGGGACTGGCCGTCCAGGACAGGCCCATAATCAACCTGTCGCTTGCCGTCAACTACGCCATCGGCGGCCTGGACGTCCACGGCTACCACATCTTCAATCTGGTCGTCCACATCCTGGCGGCCCTGGTGCTGTTCGGCATCGTCCGAAGGACACTCGCTCTACCGGTCATGCCGGGGCATCTTGTCTCCGCGGCGCTGCCTCTGGCATTGGCCACGGCCCTGATCTGGACGGTTCACCCACTCCAGACCGAGGCCGTCACATACGTCATCCAGCGGACCGAGTCGCTCATGGGGCTGTTTTATCTGCTGACGCTGTACTGCGTGATCCGCGCCGCCGCCGCATCGCGGCCACTCTGGTGGTACGTCGCCGCCACAGCCGCCTGCGCGCTGGGGGTGGGCTGCAAGGAGGCAATGGTAACCGCGCCTCTGGTTGTCCTGGTGTACGACCGGCTGTTCCTGACCCGCTCGTTCAAGGAGGTCCTACGCCGCAGATGGCCCTTGTACGTCGGACTGGCCGCCACCTGGGCGATCCTGGCGGCGCTTGTGCTGCCCCTCAGCGGCCGCGCCATCGACCACGCAGGGCTGGAGTACTGGCAAGCTACCCGTTCGTATGCCTTGACGCAGATTGTAGCCGTCGTCCGTTACCTGGGTCTTTGCTTCTGGCCCCGGGCGCTGGTCATGGACTACGGCCATCTGCTGGCCGCCGAGGCCGCCCTGAGCATCCCGCACGCGATCATCCTCGTGATGCTGCTGGCCGCGGCGGTGGCGGTGTTTTTCTACAGGCCCCGGCTTGGTTTTCTGGGCGTCTGGTTCTTTGCCATTCTCGCGCCCAGTTCGAGCATTGTGCCGCTCGTACTCCAGCCCATCGCCGAAAAGCGGATGTACCTGCCCTTGGCGGCGGTCGTTGTGGGCGTCGTAATCTGCGCATACATCCTCGTCCGACGTCTTTGGGACAAGTCGCCGGCGCCCGGCCGCTTACAAAAAGCCCACGCCACGCTCCTCGGCGCTGCGCTGACCGCTGCCGTGGTCCTGCTTCTTGGTTTTCTGACCGTCAGGCGCAACAACGACTACCGCAGTCCCCTGGCCATCTGGCAGGATACGGCCCGCAAACAGCCGAATAATTCCCGAGCGTGGGGCGGATGCGCCACCGCCAACCTGAACAAAGGCAACTACAATCAGGCAATCAGCCATTACGACAGGGCCATCGAACTGGACCCCACAGATGCCGAAACCTACTACTTCAACCGGGCCGACGCCTACCGGAGAAAACACGATTACGACAGGGCAATCCGCGACTACACCAAGGCCATCGAACTG
>JASLZV010000248.1 GCA_030754715.1 Phycisphaerae bacterium | reverse complement strand
GTAAAATCTCTGAAGCGGTCCGTCAGTTGCGCCAGTTGCTCAGGGTTTACCTGCACGGTAATAATCCCCCCGCTGCGGCTGGCCAGTTCCAACGCCTTGGCCAGATTCCTCCGGGCCACTTCGATATCGGTGACGGCCAGTTTGCCCACGATCTTGCCCGCCAGTTCCAACGCAAACTCCAGCCCCTCCTCAGCATTGTTCTGCTGCATCTGCCTCTGTGAAGCCTGGAGACTCTCCAGGATCAACCGCGCCAGGTCGGCAAGTTCATTCGCCTCCTCCGCCAAACGGACCCGCACCTCCTCGTCCGCTCGGCCCCTGCCGTCGGCGTAGCCCTCGCTTTGGCCTCTGGCAAAGCCCTGACGGTATCCCTGGTCGGTGGCCTCCTGCCTGAGGGCCTGGGCCTTTTCTTGGGCATCGGTCGCGATTTTTGCAGCCTGCTTGCGGGCGTTCAGGATCACCTGCCGGGCCTGTTCGGCGAAATCAGCCAGTCTCAACACGTCAGCCCCGCCGCCGCTTTGCCGCATGCCCTTGATGATCTGTGTCATATCGCCACCTCATCGAGTCGAACATGGCTGGGCGTTTCACGAACCTGGAGGCTTGGGGCGATTAGCCCCGCCGCTTCCAACACGCGGCTTTGAGCCGCTTCCACCTGGCAGAGACGCACCGGACCGATTTGCTCCATCCGGCGGCGAACGTGTTTGCTCGCACGCATCGGCAGGCACGATAACACACGCCGCTTGACCTGCCGCCCAGCCGTCCTAAGCGAAATGGCCAGGTCGTCGGGCCTGACCACTTCCATGGCCCGGCGCAGATGCTCCGAGCCCAGGCGGACGATATCCTCAAACACCACCGCCTCGATCGCCGGTCCGTCCACACCGCCCGCCTCGCCGGCAGCCGACACACCGGCCGGGCTCAATCTGGCCGACAGTTCCACCTTTATCTCCGCAACCACCTGTGGATCTATTTGCCCGAGGTCGGCCATCCGCCCGGCTACCTCAACTCGCCGATCGGCCGGCATGTGGGCTAAGATTTCCGCCGCCTGCTCCGGAGGCAGGTACGCGAGAATCAGCGCCAGGGTCTGGGGGTGCTCTCGATCAAGGGCTTTTATCAGGGCCTCGCGATCCACCCCGGACGGCAGCATGAGCTCCTGCGTCGCAAGAGGCACATCAGCGAAAATCTTCGGGTCCGCGTCTGACGTTTCGTCCGAAGGGCTGGTGACAAGGGGCGACTGAAGCAACAGCGGGGCCTCCGGCGCCCCGCGGCGCCGGCGCAGCAGCACAAGGCCCAAAACGACCGCCGCGCCAACCGCCAGAACGGCGAGTCCGGCGTTTAACCAATAGGCTGCGGCCTTGTTTTTAGGCGCGGCTTTACCGGCGGGCGTTTTACGATGCCAGGTGACCATCACGTCCTGGGCCCTCGTGGTCTCCAGAACACGCATTACGCTGCGCTGAATGTCCGCCAATTGCCGCCCAAACGCCTCACGCAGCCTCGCTGGGTCTGTCTCGGTCCTGCCGACCGGTCCACAGGCATCCTGGAGGTAGGTACTGGGTACCGACACCCACGCCCGCACGCGACTGCCCGCCGAGTCATTACCCATCTGCACGTCGGCGGCAAGGCCGGAGATGTAATGTAGAGCGGCATTGATCTTCTGTCGGTAGAACGCTTCGGCCGCATTTCGCCGGACCAGGGCCAGCGTGTCAGTCTCGGCGCGATAACTCACACCCGCATCATCAACAATGCGAACTTCATGAACGGCCAGGCCGGCAACGCTGCCCGAAACCAGTTCCGCAATAGCAACCACGAGGGTGGGCGAAATATGATGATCCTCGGCGAGTGTCACCTTCACCGCGGCGGTAGCCGGCCGCGACGAGGCGCCCAATGTGCGACCCGTACCCGGCTCAAACAGCACCGACGCTGACGCTAGCGGCGTCATCTGGGCAATGAGCCGGCCCAGTTCGGCCATCTTGCGCGCCTGCCATCGCCGCTGGTTCTGGGCCCCGGTTCGCCACAGACCGGCTTCGTCGGCTAATTCCTCAAAGTCTGATTTTGCGCGCCCACCGGCCAGGTCGTCTTCGATCAGCAATTTGCTCACCCGGCGGACCTGATCCTCCGGTACATAGAGTTTCCCATCGCGGATTTCAAAGTCGATCCCCTCGCGCCGCAGAAGATCCCTTGCTCGGCGCAGTTGCGGCCCGGTCAGGGCTTGGGCCACTGACGCTGGCGGATCGGTCGAGAGACCCTCATACACCAGCCACGCGCCGCCGGCCAGCGCAAGGACGACCATCGCCACGACCAGAACGCCTGAGCGTGCATCCATGCCGGCCAGGCGCCCCCTGATTTGCCTCAGATGTCGCATCAACCATTTCATCGCACCGGTCCTCCATGACCGTGCGGGTCACCACTACTGCGTCACATGTCTCGCCGGTCCTTCTACACTACCGCGTCAAGGCGGGCGAAATACTTCCGGATATATGCCAGCGATTTGCGTTGCGCTCTGAGTTCCACAATCTTGTTGAGTCGTTCGAAGGCAGATTCGTCGTAGAGCCTGTGTCCGCCGGGCGTCCAGCGGCACTCAGACAGGAGCCCCATCGTGGTGTAGTTGTGGATGGTCTGGCGGCTGAGGCCGGAATATTCCACCACCTCGCCGATGCGATAGAGTTTCGGAGGGATCGGCCTGGAAGCCGGCCGGACAAAGGGCCCCCGAACACCGACGGTGAACGAGCCGTCCACTGGGGCCTTGTCGCCATCGAAGCCGAAGTCAGCGGCCGCCTTGGGCGATGCATCGCCTTGCTTGCCTGTGGACCCGGCCCCCTGGTCTGATACTTGGCCGCGATTTCCTCCGGCGTTCGGACCTTGGCCCGTTTGTCCACTGGAGCGGTCTTGCGGCGTAAGTGCGTGATTTTCAGATAATAACGTATCCATAAGATAAAAACACTGTATACTTTATAAAATGTATATAGTTTCCATAGGCCCATCGCCAATAAAAAATCCTCAAATATCAAAAATTTTTTAAAGTTTTTCTCATGGGCCTTACCAGCCAACACTTTGGGCAAAGATCTTCCGCCACAAAGTCGCACACTTGTCCTCCCATGCTCACGCTTATTATGAGGTTGCCCGCGCATTCCCGCTTCACCAGCCTATCCCGGAGGGGTTACAATACAACCATGCGATTGGGCACACACGCCAAAGGGGTGTCAACGTGTGCGGTAGTGATGGTTGGGGCGGCGATGTTGGCCGGTGGGTGCCGAAAGAAGCCCTCTGCCCCACCACCTCGCCCCGCGCCCAGCCAACCGGCCGACAACCCCACCACCTCCTGCAACCCTTCATTTGTCGAGCAGTCCGCCCACAGAGCCGCTGATTGGTTTCTCCGCACGTTTTGCGATTTACGGAGGTGGCGACACCTGGGCGTGACAGTTCTGCGAGCAGCCGGCCAGGCCGGCGACGAGATGCTGACCAACCCCATGGCCCACATCCGCGCAGCCGACCGGGCGCTGGCCTGCGGGCAGACTGACCTGGCGATTGGCAGTTTTGCGCGTGCGGCCGAGATGGCCGGCCCGCCGGAAAAAATTGAGGCCCTGCGCGGTCTGGCGGTCGCCCTGGTAGCCGGCCGGCGTTACCGGCAGGTCGTCGGCATATATGGGCA
>JASLZV010000247.1 GCA_030754715.1 Phycisphaerae bacterium | reverse complement strand
CTTCGTGCGACGCTCATCGTTCCCGACTTTCATTTCCATGATGAGGACGCTGCCGCCCTCCATGTCGGCGAAACGACGTTCAGCGTCTTGGTCTGTGCGGTTCAGTTCCTGAATTTGTTCGTCGAGATTGTCGACAAGTTCGTTTAAGGACACTCGCCACCGATCGTGATTATCGGGAAGGCGTAGGTATTCGCCTTGATCCGATGTCACCTTGTTTTTGACATCCTCGGCCACAAGGCGCGTAAATGCTTCATCAGTCAACATTGTAAAGATTCCTTATGCTAGTAACCGTGTTGTCGATAAGTCTACTTTGCCCAAGCAGGGCAAATCGGCTTGTAATGACACCAATCACACAAACGTGACGGCTTGGTTTGAAACGCCCCTGCCTCGCAAGAGTCCTCCACCTCTTTCCGCACGGAAGTGATCGTCTGGATGGTTTCCGACCGGCGCTTCTGCGTCGGCTCGTAAGCCACCACCTTACCTTCTTTCAGATAGATGATCTCGCCCGAAACAACCGGCTGCTCCAGCATCTGCTCCAACATCAGGACGTACACCATGATCTGGAACACCTTGTCGGCTGACCATTTCGGCAAAGGAACCTTGCCGGTCTTGTAATCGGCCGCGACAACGTTGCCGTCATCGTCGTGAAGGTAACGGTCCACGAAACCGAGGACACGCACCCCGTTGATGGTGTCGTCAACTTTGGTTTCTACCCCCGCAAGGTTCATTTGCTGTGGGTCTTCCAACGTGAACAGGTTTTCGATACACCACCACGCCTTCCAACGAAACTGGTTGATGTCTCTAACTCCGACCTCGTCAGCCTCTTTCGCCCACTTGCTGTCCCACAAGTCACGACCAATGCTGCGAGCAGTATCGAACGTGCGTTCGTCAGCGGACGCTTTGTAGAACTCTTCCAAAATCTCGTGGACAAACGAACCGAGGATCATCGGCTCTGTTGCCGGTTCCTTGATCCTGTCGATACGAGAAAACTTGAATTTGAGCGGACACTGAAGAAAGGTAGTCATCGACGACGCCGACAAGTAGTCCGGCGGTTGCAACACCTCAGCCATACTTGATACCGCTTGCCCCCCAAATACTTGGTGGCCGAGGCCACGACTTTTTAGACGTATCCTTTTCCCGAGCCTCTAAAAGTTCTTTGCGGGTAAGCGTGTCGTGATTCAAATCTTTGGCTTTTATTGTCACATCAATCTCCTGTTCCTGCTTCGCCTGCCAGCAGCGAGATGCGTGCCATGGCCGCATCAAACATGTTCGCTGGCATTTCCCGGTAGGGCTTTTCACGGTCACCATATCCTGCCCACCATTCACGAAACTGTTCTTTCTTGTCGTCTGGAAGGTCGATGAACAGGGCGGTGAATCGTTCCCACCGTTCAGTGGAAACCGGCATGGCGTCCTCCTGCTCCAACGACAAGGCATCCTCGCTTCGTGCCAGATACAGGCCGATGCCCAAATCCTGACATGCCTTCTTGAACGCATCCGAAACAGCAGACTTGAAGTCGTTGCCAAGATCGAGCAGTTCGTTGGAGTCGCGCTTCTTCTTGATCCGCGCTCCGCCGACGCCATCCTTAGCAACGGTGCAACCGTCTACTTCGGCCACGATGCGGACAAGGGCGATGATCTCGTCTGGGTCGGCAGCGTCGCGTTGCACTGACTGGATTTGCCTTGACCATCCGCCGCCACCAAGAACGCTGTTGAGTCTGACGATGTATTCTGACACAGGCACATAAGACAAGGCTTTGAATCCCTTCTGCACCTCCTGCACCAGACGTTCGTCAAATGCCTCCGCCAACCGAGCGGTTTGAGATTCGGAATTAGAAGTCATCATTTCTCCTTATGATGAGGCTACTGGTGGCGTCACCCACCTCGCAGTATTCGTTTGCGTTGACACCAAGGCGGTCAAGTTCTGCAACACGCCAGTAGGAGGGAGCAGCGTATCGCAAGATTTCGCGCACCATCTCTTCCGGACCAAGAGTCACCTCTCCAGTGTCGAGGTCGATCGACGAGTCCACAATCCGTTGCGCCACGACTGATCCCAACGAGGCATGATCCCACTTCTTTCGCGGGTAGCCACCCTTTGTTTCGATCATTCCGCCGTTGGAAAGGTGAATGGGTTGCGGGTGCTCCCCCATAGCGTCGATCAACGTTTTCTGGCTCCGCTTGAACGCGTCGTCCATGATTCGCTTCAGTCCGTGGAGTCGGTAGACCCCTTGGGCAAGCGTGATGCGGGTGTCTTCGTTGTTGTCGTCTTCAAGGGCGGCAGCCAACAAGTCGACAGCGGTTTCAGTTTCCAGTAGGGCATGCTCTAACTGCAACAGTTGAGCATCTAGTTCGTCGGGGTTCGACACGGCGTCTCCGGGGTTAGGCATCTACCCCATTGACAGTAGCGGATTTATGCAGCAACCGCAAGGGTCACTGTGTCACGATTCCTTGGGAGGCTTCGATTCCTTGAGAGGCTTCGACGTGGTTTCAGCCCAAAGTTCCAGAAGAAAGTCTTCCGGCATAGGAAGCCCTCGCCTTTTCCTGTCTTCGCGAAGTTCCTCGCGTGCCATCTGCCGGTGTTTCCCCCCGGCAGTGACATTTGGAAAGTCGTGGGGGCGTACCCATACCATTATCAACCATCTCCCTTGGGGGCGACCTGCCTTGCAAGGTCGTCTAGACCAGCCGCCTGTCGATTGGCCTCGGTAAGACCTGCTATCAGTTCGTGCATCAACTCGTTCATCCGGTCCTTGCCCAAGCCTGCCTCTTCCAATGCTCCTACGAATGTATCCAGACTACCCCCCGATTCCAAGTGTCCGTGTAGCGTATTCATAAACTGTGCTGCTTCTCGCCAGTTGTCTCCAATGTGTGTAGCCTCGTCATAGTCCCTATTGGTGGTAAGAGCAAACACTTCTGCAAACAACTCTGCCGGTTCAGTAAACCCATACATAGACGGTGCTATTGGTGCGACAATTGTCGCAAGTTCTTCTGCCGTGCCCATGCCCGCTGCGTCGGCTGAACGTGTAAATGCTTCAAATACGCGGGCGTTTCCCATCCCCCGTTGATCAGCATCCATTCCGCGCAGAATGTTGACGGCGTCCTTCGGAGCGAATAGTTCGTCATGGCCGCTGTCTTCCCATGCCCGGAGCCGCATCAACATCCATATGCGGGTGAATATCGCATCCGTTTCCCTATTCTTCGATGCCGCCTGCAATGCCTTGTCCATGTGGTGTGCATACTCGTGGCGAATTACTTGGTCGGCTCCATCGGCCGTACACCACCCCCCCACGGTTACTTTCCCAATTTCATCCAGATCGGTCAAAGTGTGTAGGGCAATTTCTCCTAAACCGACCTGCGCTACCTTCCCCGGCGGCCCGCCCGACAAGTTCACCCCTCCTAAGGACTCGTCTCCCTCCATAGCAGCGAACACAAAGTTTTTTGCTAAAGACACATGCTTTGTACCTGCTACCGCTATGGCATTCCGCATCTTGTCTTCGCCATATATTCCCTCTACCAAGGTTGCAAACTCTTCATGCACGGCATCTGGAATGTCCCACATCTCCGTGGCTCCGTGCGCGTTAGCACCAAACATGTAGTCGTTGAGGACGGCTCTTTGCTTGTCTGCATCTCCCTTGGCATCGAGCCATTCCTCTGCGATGTCTGCCATGTTGTTTAGTCCATGCGC
>JASLZV010000246.1 GCA_030754715.1 Phycisphaerae bacterium | reverse complement strand
AACGACCGACGAATGGCATCGGTCAACTTGACCGCCTTGCCAGACACGACCACCGTGGTGGTCCCAGCGTTCTCAGCAGCGTCAATGAGGTTGTCCTTGGCGTCAGCCAAAGCAGCCTCCGCTGCGGATTTCGCTGCCAGACACATCAAGTATGTCTTAGCAGCCTGAGCGTGATTGCTCATATTTCACTCCCCTTCGGGGTGTCAAGGTCACCGGCTCTCGGCGACTAAGAACAACATTACTTGACCAGTGTCAAGGAGTCAAGTGATTTCTTGGATTTCTTTTCAGGATAACGTCCCGTCTGCAAGACCGTAGGTTGGCGTCCAAAAAGCCAACTTTTCGCCAAAACCCCAAAACCCTTCACCTGCTAAATGGAAAAAAGAAAAAAAGAAACTTGCGCTACTACCTCACGGTGGTGGAAAGGAATCGGAGAGGAGACACCCAAGGGCAAAGGACTACCCCCCTGTGCCTCACGGTCACAGGGAATCTCCCCCCCGACGATTTAGGCAGTGGCGAACTGGGCTATTGCGATGGCATCGGTTTCAGCACGATCCATCAGTTCCATCCAGCGTGAGGCCACTGCCTCCCACGCCTCCTGCTCCCGATCGTCGTCCAGTTCCTCGTTGAGACGACTGTTGAGTTCGGCCAGCAGTTCGTCCTGATCGTGGTCGCCGATGTACCCGTGACGTTGCTCGCCCTTGATGTAGGTGTTGGCACCCCAAAAACCCATGCCTTCCTCTAGGTAGGCCTCTACAAACAGGAGTTTAGGAAAGAGTTTGGACAGTTGGAAAATCAGGTTTTCGGCAGGTGCCCAAGCAGTCTGGTAGCCGATGGTTGCAACGCTCCCACCATCGGCGTCGATACCGACAGAAACTTCGTGAACATCAGGCGACCATTTGACTGACCAGTGAGAGATGTTCCAGTGGTACCAGTTGTCGAAGCCTGTCTCTTTTTCGGCCTCTTCGCCCTGCTTGATCTGATCCAACTGCTCCTGCAGGTACTCGTCGGTCACCCACGATCCGGTCGGCTCATGAATGTCGCCTTCGTATCTCTCGCTCGCCTTCATCTCCCCGGCATCACGACGGGCACGCATGTCCTCTATGCCCTCTACAGTCTGCTTTGGTGAGCGGGTGCCCAGCAGGATCGTGGGAGTCGGGTAGGGGAGGGTCAGGTCATGTTCCGCTTCGTGATCTTCTGGAAGCGTGATGGCATCCACGAACTTCTGGAGTTCGGTCCCGTCCTCTTTGTCAAAGACGGTCAGTCGGTTGGTACACCAGTTTGGCATTTTCGAGTTTCCTTTATTAGTAGACACCCCACGATACAGGGTGCCGGCCCACTTGTCAAGTGGTTATGGGATTTCTACTCGTTCTTTCTATCGCTCTCAACTCGAAAATGTCGTTCCATTCGGCCCCGCACCGACGACAAAGAACCGATTGCCACGCAATGCGGCCCTCTACATCAAACTCTCCCGCCTCAATCACGGGATGCTCGCAGTGGGGACAGAAGTTGGGGTCTTTCAAATACTGCTGTCTGAGAACGGCCTCCGGCCCAGCAATAAGGTCAGCCAGTGCGTTTTCGATCTCGTCAATGCTTTTCACGATGACGCCCATCCAAAGAAGAAGAACCAGCGATCATCGTCCTTCTCGGCTGCCTCTGGACACTCGCTGGCGGTCATTTCGATAGCAACAGCGTCGTCCCACTTGTCGTCCGACATATTGACGATCTTCTCAGCCTCGTCCTGTCCGAACCATTTGGCGACCTTCGCAAAGGCAGCCTCGGCCAGTTCGTAGTGTTTGTTCTGCTGTTCCACGAACTCTGGCTTCATGTCCGGCCATCCGTATCGGTGGTTATCCCATCCCTGGGCAGCCACGATAGTCTCCACAACGTCCTGTGCCGTCACTCCTTTGGGAGTGGGAACAAGGTAAGCACCCGGCTTCTCACAGATAGAGCCTGTGTAGCCAGCGTGGCCCCAGAGATAGAAGGCATTATCGACAGCGCGAGTAAACGCCTCTGCGAGATCCTTGCCGTTGGACATTACCTCAAACTGTTCAGCGCCCATGCGCTACCCCTTTCTTTAGGTACCCAAACCATACTCGCCTGTCGTCCATCTGTCAAGTTCTGAAAGAAACTTTTATTTCCCCTTGACAAAGGTGGGTGGCCCAACTACTATCTGGGTATGACCAATACACAGGAATACACCCAAACCAACTGGAAGGCCACGGACGAGAAGGGCACCCTTCTCAAGATCATTGGATTTCCGTGCGACTACGACGAGTTCAATGGCGAGTCCATGTGGGTTCGTGTTATCGAAGGCACTGACAGCGACGGGATCGGCTACATCTGCAACGACCCGGCGTTCTCATCTCTCCGCTATGGCGACGTGATCGCCTACGCCGGAGGCACCGACGACACGAAGGCCCACTACGCCGGTCTGGCGCACAACGTCTTCGAGTACGCAGGATCACCACAACGTGAGTACCTGAAAGAACAGGCTCAGGAGACTCCAGAGGTCCAACAGTTCCACGAAGCCGCTTTAAACGGCTGTGCAACATGCGGAGAGGGAGCGCATGATTGTGAATAACACTGTTGTTATTAGAAATCTCTCTCTAGAGGTTGACAAACCGCTGTCGACCCTTGTACCCTTTTTCACAGTACTAACATGCTTGTAGATACGCAGCCAAACGATGGCACGAAGTTTGCCCGCACGATGGACGGGAAGATCAACTTCGATGCTTACCGGGGCCTCACCGGCACCGTCTCCTGGGCCGACATGGTCATTGATATAGCCGTCGTCGACGCCCGTCAGCGCTACGGGCATCTCGATTTACAAGTCACACCCATTTCGGGCCACGGTCTGCTTTGGCTGGAACGCAAGAACGTACACCTATTCGATGATCCAGGTCTAGAGCCACCCAAGCCGGCTCCCTTGATCGAGATTCTTTTGGAGGATCCCCCTCTCAAGGACTCCACGGTGGTGGAAACCCCACCAGTCAGTACCGCGGATGCAGGGCTCATGTCGCTCATACGAGCGGTAGGTGCCCGAATCAAGTGATGCCTCTCGGTATTACTCTCGGCAACAATGGAGAAGACATTATGTCTACCCGAAAGCAGTACCAGATTATTCTAGAGACGCCACCGGAGCCCCAGCGTGGGCGCCCGGGTCACGGCAACCTCCAGAAGTTTCTGGCCCGTCTTGAGGAAGAGAACCCGGGCGAGTGGTCGGTCCTTGACCGCAACCGCAAGCACATCGGGTACATCTACAACCTCAAGAAAAAGTACCCGAACCTGTCGGTGAACGCTCGTCAGAACGACGACGGCACCTACGGCGTGTGGGTGAAGATGGACAAGCCCGAAAAGGCTTCCATCTAAGTTCTTCCGAACACAAAAAGATTAGACCGCGCGGTGCATGCCGTGCGGTCTTTTCTTTTGCCCAAATGGCTCTCGAGGCGTGAAGCCCCGCAGAATCTACTCGTCGTTGGCTTTCTTGGCCTTCGGAGCAGCCTTGGGGGCCGGGGCTCGCCCGCGCTTCTGGCCGGCGAACCGCGCACCGATCGTGGTGACCGTGTCAGCGTGACCGCTCGCCTTGCCCATCTCGGGATGCATAGAGTTGTCAGCAGTGATGCCTGACTCATCTTCTGACATGACCCCGGTGACGTAGTGGGTGTGTGAGGTTACTTTCCGCATGTTTTC
>JASLZV010000245.1:3473-3711 GCA_030754715.1 Phycisphaerae bacterium | reverse complement strand
AGCGAAGCGCTGGGGTTCGGTTTCCGCTGCGGTTTTCTGGGGATGCTGCACATGGAGGTCGTGCAGGAGCGGCTGGAGCGTGAACACGACGTGGAAGTCGTCCAAACCGCGCCCACCGTACCGTACCAGGTGCTCGATATAAAGGGCCTGGTTACCGAAGTGGACTCGGCAGGGGAACTGCCCGATTCCAACCTCGTCGAGGAGATCCGTGAGCCGGTCGTACGGGTGGACCTGATTG
>JASLZV010000245.1:0-3463 GCA_030754715.1 Phycisphaerae bacterium | reverse complement strand
ACAAGGAGACGGAATACCTTTCGGCCGACCGCGTTATCCTGACTTACGAGTTTCCGCTGGCCGAGATCATCTACGACTTTTACGACAAACTGAAAAGCGCCACCCGCGGGTATGGAACGATGGACTATGAGATTGTCGGTTTCTGTGCCAACGACCTTGTCAAACTCGACATCCTTGTCAACGCCCAGAAGGTTGATGCGTTGTCGGTAATTGTCCACCGCGACAAGGCCGAGAAGCGGGGGCGAGGGATAATTCGGCGCCTGCGGAAAGAGATATCCAGGCACCTGTTTGAGGTTCCGCTACAGGCGGCCATCGGCAACCGCGTCATCGCGCGCGAGACCATCAAGGCCGTCCGCAAGAACGTGACGGCCAAATGCTACGGCGGCGACGTATCGCGAAAACGCAAACTCCTGGAGAAACAGAAGGCCGGCAAGAAACGCATGAAGATGGTCGGCAACGTGGAGATCCCGCAATCGGCGTTCATGGCCGTGTTGGAGTCGACGGAGGAATAGCAAGGCAGCGGAGGACACGACGATAGAACCATGGAATCCATGACGCTGTCAGCTGAGGATTGCGCCGCCTTGATTCGACAGTCGGCCCGGACGGTGGCCATGACCGGCGCGGGCATCTCCACGGCGGCGGGCATACCGGATTTTCGCGGTCCTGAGGGTATCTACAGCAGTGGGCGATACGACCAGCGCGTTTTCGACATCGATTACTTTTGCCAAGACCCCAGCGAGTTCTTCCGCTTCACCCGAGACATGCTGGAGATTGTCAAGATGCTGGAGCCCACGTTCAGCCACCGGTTGTTGGCGCGGATGGAGGCCAAAGGGCTGCTGGAGGCGATTATCACGCAGAACATCGACCCGCTGCATCACCTGGCCGGGTCGAAGTGCGTGGTGGCGGCCCACGGCGACTACAGCACCGGCCACTGCATGGCCTGCGGGCGGCGGTACACCTACGAGGAGATGGTCGCGCTGCTGGAGCGGATGGATATCCCGCGGTGTGACTGTGCGGCCGGTGGCGTGATAAAGCCCGACGTGATCTTCTTTGGCGAGATGCTGCGGGAGATGCCCCGGGCCGAACAACTGGCCCGGTCGTGTGAGTTGATGCTGGTGTTGGGCTCGTCGCTGGTGGTGTATCCGGTGGCTCTTTTACCGCAACTGGTTTCCGGGACGGTCGTTGTGGTGAACAAAGGCGACGTGGCCATCCCCGGCGAGCCGGACATGTACGTTGTGCGGCAGGACCTAGACGAGTACTTTGGGGAAGTAGCCGGGCATTTGTTCGCCGACTGCCCGTAAGCACCGGCGGGCTCTGCTGCCTGTCAGGGGCATGATCACCACAACATCATTGACCAGGATTGAGGGCGCACACGGCCCCATGACCGGGCTATTGTCTTTGGGCCTCTACTTCACGAACAACTTACGGGACACATCGGTAAGAACGCTGCAGCCCTTTTCGGTAACGGCTACCGTTTCCCCGCAGGCCACACCCGCGGCGCCGACGTCTCGCAGGGACGTGTTGCAATGCAAAACCATCCCGGTCTCCAGCGGCTGGTCATTTCCTTCCATTATCGACCAGTTGCAGTCATTCCAGTCAGGCTGAAAGCCCAAGCCGATCGAATAGCCATAATAACCGTGCCAGAGAAACTCCTGGCCTTCGCGGCCTAATGCCTTTTTGGCCTCGGCGGCTACCTTGCATGCCGGGACGCCCGGTTTGATGTTTTCGATAAGGGCCTCAACGCTGCGGATGCAGGCTTGGGCCATTCGCTTGATTTTGTCGTCCTCCCGGGCGATGACAACAGACCGCATCGTGACCCCTGTGTACCGGTGCACGCACGCGCCGATCTCCATCAGTATCGCGTCGCCGTCCTTTATTCTTACGCGTCGGTGACTGGTGTGCGGAACTCCCGATCGCCGCCCGACGGTCACGATCGGATCGAGACACATGTACTCGCTACCGCCGCCGATTGCCTTGTCGTACATCGCCACGGCAACCTGGTTGTCCGTTTTGCCCGAAGCGGCCTGTTCAATTCCCGCCCGCATCGCGTCAGAGGCGATGACGGATGCCCGACGTATGTATTCAATTTCGGCCTCCGACTTGATAAGCCTGACGCGCTCGATCAGGCCTCCGGTGTCCACCCAGGCGGCCTGGGGCAGACTTTCGGTCAGCCTGCGGTATTGGGCCACCGTCAATCCCAGCGCATCTTGTGCCACACCCAGCCGCGCCTGGCCGTAGCCGCGGTCGAGAAGAAGGCGCGCCGCCGCTTCCACTTCGTCGTGGTGGATTTCGTACGCCACGTTGTCACGCGTCCAGGCGGTAATCCGAGCGTTGTGCATCTCGAAGTCCTGGACCAGAAGGGTCGGGTCGCCCGCAGCCGGGATCAGGGCCAGGTAGTACTTGGGTGGGTAGATGGATTCGAACCCCGTCAAATAGCAGATGTTGCCAAGTGAATGGGCAAGCAGGGCGTCCAGGCCCCTTGCGGCCATCGCTTTCTGGACCTTCTCCAGCCTAGTGCGGTACTCCTGTTCACTGAACGACAAGGCCCTCAGGCCATTGTCTTCATCGTCCCGCCTTTCGCTTGATTCTTCGCTCAATGTCTGGTTCCTCCGGCAGGTTCTGCTTGATTGGACATTTTCCTTGTGGCCTCCTCCCGGTCCTGGACCAACAGGCCGGCCACGGTGCGGCGGTTATACTTTGGGTTATACTCGCCCGCCGCGTCGCTTTTACTCATGGCCGCTACCTGCCTTCCACAAAGCTTTACCTCAATACCCCTAAGGGGACTCGAACGCGAGGACATAACTAGCCGTACTCCCAGCAGGTTACAGATTCTGCCCAAGACAGGCGGTGCAGAATCCGGTGCAGATTCAGCCAAAACCGATCTGATTGAACCCGATCTTGCTAAGGTTGTCAAGGCTTGGGCCGATCTTCCCGAAGTAATCAAGACAGCCATTTTGGCTCTGGTTCAAAGTTCACAGCAAACCCAGGGCAATCCTGCTGGCGACGCCCCAGAGACCAACACGGAGGTCATCTGATGGCCAAGAAGAACAAGAGTCCACGCGAGTGTATGTGGGACTGCAAGGCGGGCTGGAACTTGGGCCAGGCCATCAAGGAGTTGAAGAAGGCTTATTGGGGCGACTGTGGCGGCCTTGGAGGTGTCCTGAAGGCCATGGCTGAGGGAAAGGGCCAGCGAACTTCGGCTGAGCGCCCAGTCCTCAGAATAGATGTTCTCCCGAAAGAGGTCCCTAATCTCCCCGCCTGAACAGAGATCGTCGGTTCCAGGTGGGTTCCTGCCGCTATCAGCGGCGTAGAAAACTGCTCACGGGTGCGAGGGCCGCACGATGGGCGACCGAACGACCGCCCTGACCTGCACCCCCGCGCGTTCGCGTGTGACGTCCCTCTCTCCGTCGACCGGGACGAGCCGAGCGACCGCCGAACCACGCCGCCGCCGGCCTGGCCGCGA
>JASLZV010000244.1 GCA_030754715.1 Phycisphaerae bacterium | reverse complement strand
TGGGCGGCGGAGAAACAACCGGACTAGTGATTGGTCGCCGGACCGTCGAACCGGTGTCCGGCGCCGAGGCGTTTTGGATAACGCCGATGCAGAAGCACCGCGCCGAGACCATGAAGTATACCATTGTGGAACCGCCAATGGTGCTCATGAGCCACCTTGGCCAAATCATCCGGCGCAACGCCGCTACTCTCCTGTCTCGCCAACAGGTTTCCAGGATGCTGGAGGCTTTGGCCTCCTCGGCGACGAACCTCGTCGCCGAGGTCAACGAGAAAGTTCCGACGCACATAGTCCACAAGGTGCTTGGGAACCTGCTGTCCGAGCGGGTGCCTATCCGGGACCTGGAGACGGTGCTGGAGGGCCTGTGCGAGGGGGCCGGGCGAAGCGACGACCCGGAAGTGCTCACCGAGCACGTGCGGGGGCAACTGGGGCGGTCGCTCAGCCAGCAATATTGTGGCGACGACGGGAAACTGTGGTGCGTAAGCCTGACCGCCGGCACCGAAGACGCCATCCAAACGCGCCTGGACGACGGGGGCGACGCTGGCGGGGACACCGAGCCGGAACTCACCGCAAGGGTGTCCCGCGCCGTCTTCGACGCGCTGGGGCGGCTGCGCAAACGGGGCCGCCGGCCTGTGGTGCTCTGCACGCCCAGGGTTCGCCTCCACCTCAAACAGATCCTGGGCCCGACCGATCCGGATGTGGCCGTCCTGGGATACAACGAAATCCAGTCTGTGGAAGTCCAACGCCTTGAGAACGTAGGGGTTGACCTGTGACCGCACGAACCTTTCAGGCGGAGACGATGGCGGAAGCCTTGGGGGAGGTGAAGCGGGACCTTGGCCGCGATGCGGTGATCCTGCGGACTCGCAGCCGGCGCAGGGGTGGCCTGCTGGGCCTGCTGGGGGGCAAGGCGGTCTGGGAGATCATCGCCTGCCCGGCCGGCGCGATGACCCCCGCCGCCTCCCGCGGGCGGTACGTCTCGGACGCATCGGGTGAGGCCCGCCGGGCCCTACTGGTAGGAAATGGCCCGGCCACGGCCGAGAGAGCAATCTCGCCTGCCGAGGCCCTGGGTCAACTGGCCGCCGCGACTGCCCCGCCTGGGCACGTCCAGAAGACGCTGGCGCGGGAAGTGGGCGAACTGCGGCGGCTGGTTCGGTCGTTGGTTGCCCGGCGCGACGGCCACACCGTCGATGTGCCCGAAAACGTCGTTGAATTGGAGGAGGGACTCGTCGAGCAGGGCATCGAGCCGCGGATCGTCGGGGAACTCATCAGGGAACTTCGGATGGATCTGACGGGGCGGGAACTGGCCGACCGGCAGTTGGTTCGCAATCGGATGTGTGAGTATGTTGCCGCGAGGATTCACACCGCCGGCGATACGTACGGGTCACATGCCGGGGGGCGGGGGCGGGTGATCGCGCTGGTCGGCCCCACCGGTGTGGGAAAGACGACCACGATCGCCAAGATGGCGGCCAACTACAAACTTCGCCTCGGTCTGCGGGTGGGGCTGATCACCATTGACACCTACCGGATCGCCGCGGTGGACCAGTTGCAAACTTACGCCGAGATTATCGAGGTGCCGTTGCGAACCGTTCTGAGCCCCAAGGAACTCCGCCAGGGGGTCTACGCCCTCCGCGGCATGGACGTGGTGCTTATCGACACGACCGGGCGCAGCCAAAATGATTTACTGCGGCTGAGCCAGATGCGAAGTTTCCTCGATGTCGCCGAGACCGACGAAGTGCACCTTGTCGTATCGGCGGCGACCAGCCTGCGCTGCATGCGGGGGGTACTGGAGCACTTTGGGACACTGGGCGCAAACCGCATGCTGCTGACGAAATTGGACGAGGCCGCGACCTACGGGGCGGCGCTGAACCTGGCTGAGGCGGGGATTGGCCCCATCGGCTACGTCACCACCGGGCAGGAAGTGCCCGACGACATCGCCCCGGCCGACTCGATGAGTTTGGCCAAGCGGATTATGGGAGGGATCAACCATGCATGAGGACCAGGCCGCGGCGTTGCGACGGATGGTGAACCGTCCTGGTTGGCACCGCCAGACGTCGCCTCAGCCCGAGCGGCGCAGCCGCACCATCGCGGTCTGCTCGGGCAAGGGGGGCGTTGGGAAATCCAACGTTGCCCTGAACATGTCGATTCTCCTGTCGGCTGGGGGGAACCGCGTTGCACTGGTGGATGCCGACATGGGCCTGGCCAATCTCGACGTGCTCATCGACGTGGAGATTCTCGGCGACCTGTCGCATGTGGTGGCCGGTACGAAACGGTTGGAT
Organism: Phycisphaerae bacterium; assembly: GCA_030754715.1. Classification (GTDB taxonomy): domain Bacteria; phylum Planctomycetota; class Phycisphaerae; order SM23-33; family SM23-33; genus JASLZV01. The sequence continues at coordinate 1,462 of JASLZV010000244.1, read as the reverse complement.
GAGATTGTCGTTGACCTGTTCTGCGGCGTCCAGTTGGTAGCCGGGGCCAGCGGGCTGGTCCGCCTGACGAACCTGAGTGAATTTCAAAGGATCAGGTTGTTAGATGAACTGTCCCAACTGGAGCGCGACAACGAATTCATCTTGGTGGATTGCGCCGCGGGGATTGGGCCGGACGTGCTCCAGTTTGCAGCAGGGGCCGACATGGTTCTGGTGGTGACCACGCCGGAGCCGACGGCTATCACCGATGCGTATGCCCTCATCAAGGTGCTGACGCGTCGCGGGTTCGACGGACAAATCAGCGTCCTGATCAACCAGGTGGATAGCCGCCAGGAAGCCCGTGCAACCTACCAGCGCATCGCGGACGTGGCTCGCCGATTCCTGAGCGTGCGTGTGTTCGACGCCGGGTACGTTACTGAGGATCCTAAAGTCCGCCAGGCCGTACGCCGCCGAGAGTCGCTGGTACTGGCATACCCCCAATGCCCGGCCAGTCGATGTATGGCCGAGCTGGTAAATAAACTCAGCCCCAATGGGGCACTGGTGGGGCGGAAGGATGGTTTCTTTCGCCGTGTGGTGGGGCTGTTTAGCTAGGCCGAATGGCCGGAAGTGATAATCGTCTGTGCCATAGTGAGATAAGAAGAGCAACGCTCCTGGCCTTCTATCGCTTTGGCGTGACGTTGAGTGCGGTTGAAGAAAAAACCTCGAAAGAACTTGACAGGATAGCTAGTATGGGTAATATGCACAATATAGGCAGTGTAAATAATATAAATAGTTTAAGTAAACAGCGTTGTCCGTCCGAATATATCCTACTGGGCTTGCGCGGGCGGGCGGCCTTGGGTGGGGAAACCGATGGAATAATCGAATACCTAATCGCTTTACTTACGTTAGAACCATGAGTTGTGCGAATCGAGGCCAGGGAAGGCTCGGGGGTAAGCACACGGAAGGAGCGGCAGCATGACGACAGTTTTGGCTAAGGCGTCACCCGAGCAGATCCAGCAATGGTGGAAATCGTACAGGCAGCGCGCGGACGACGAATCACGCAACGGTTTATTGGAACAGTACTTACCGCTCGTGAAATACAGCGCCGAGCGTCTTCGTTCCCGGTTGCCGGACGAAGTTGACATTGATGACTTGATCTCGGCAGGTACATTCGGACTGTTGGACGCCCTGAAAGCCTACGATCCGGAGCGCGGGGTGAAGTTCGAAACCTACTGCGCCCCCCGCGTGCGCGGGGCCATACTTGATGAGCTCCGTTCCATGGATTGGGTGCCGCGGCTGGTGCGAAGCCGAGCAAGTAAACTGAACGAGGCGATCAAAATGCTGGAAACGCGGTTGGGTCGACACCCCAACGAGAACGAGTTGGCCGAGCAGATGGGTCTCACTTGCGCGGAACTGGAGAAGATGATATCCGATGCCAACGCGGTCAATCTCATCAGCTTGAACAAGAAGTGGTATGAGACTGACA
>JASLZV010000243.1 GCA_030754715.1 Phycisphaerae bacterium | reverse complement strand
CCAAGCACCACAACATTAGCCCCGGCGATTTCGTGTGGACGACCGGCACGGCTGCGGCGTTGCCTGTGGAACTTCTCATCGGGAAGGTGGTGCGGGTGGAGACGTCGGGCAAGAACCCCAACTTTGTGACGGTCTACGTTAGTCCGGCGGCGGAACTGACGGTCCTGCGCGATGTGTACATTGTTCGGCCGCTGGCTTCGAAACTTCCGCCGCCAAAGGAGAGGCGCTGATGCGATGGGTGGGCTTTGCCATCCTGGTGTACGTGACGCTGCTGGTTCAGACGACGGTGGCAGCGATTCTGTTTCGCCTTGAGTTGCTTGGTCCGATCGTTCCGGACCTGGCGGCCATCGTGGCGGTATTCATCGCCCTTAGCGCCAGGAGGGGACCCGACGCAATGATCGCCGCCTGGATATTGGGGCTGGGGATGGACCTGATGATCTGCGGGGGTGGGGGGGCACAGACGGCTGTGGGGCCAATGGCCATCGCGTACGCGCTGTCGGCGGCTTTGGTGTACCGCGTTCGCGAGGCATTCTTTTACGATCGCCCGCTTGCGCAGGTACTGCTGACAGTCCTGTTTTGCCTGGCTGCCCATCTGGGCTGGGTCACGCTCCAGACGCTGCTGGGTTTCACTTGGTCGGGCTACGGTTCGTGGTTATTGAAAGCCGTGGGGATTTCGCTCTACACGGCGGTTCTTGCTCCGTTTGTATGCCTGGGCCTGAAGCGGTGCGGGCGATGGTTCCTGGTCACGCCTGTGGGGCGCCAAAGGCAAAGGTGACCACTGAATGTATAAGACGCGTATGAAAGTGTTCCTGGTGCTGGTAGGCCTGATGTTCGTGGGCATCACTGTGCGCCTGGTGGACTTGCAGATTGTGCGAGGCCCTGATTTCCGCGACCAATACGAGGAGATGCTGCGGAATACCGAGCGGCTGGGCGCCCTGCGGGGACGAATCCTCGATCGCAACGGATTCATTTTGGCCATGGACGAGCCCTGCTACGACCTTTGCCTGGATTACCGCTTTATGACCGGCAATGACAAGTGGGCCGCCAAGGAGCGCAGGAAAATCATCAAAGCAATGGGCGCAACGAAGGATGAGGCCCGTGCGATCTATAAGCGCAGGTTGGCCGCCACCTGGCGAGTGGTGCAGGAGGCGGCCCTGGCGGTACGGCAGCGGAAGTTGCAGGTGGCGCATCTGTCCGAAGGCGAAGGCAAGGCGGCCCTGGAGGAACTGGAGCGCACCATCGAGAAAATCATCCGCCGATTGAAGCGTTGGGAGCGGAAAGCCGGCATGCCGGTAGTGGGGCAGAGGCAGGTCCACCCGGTGGTCGCCGGCCTGGATGAAGCCGCCGCCGTGGAGATAAAGGCCGACCTGGACAGCACTGTCGGGGCCGTGGTTTGCCCCAGCAACCGGCGGCGTTATCCCTACGGGCCGGTAGCCTCCCACGCGATTGGCTTTACCACAGCGGTGTGGAAGGAAGACGCCGAGCGATACAACCTTACAGAAAGGGAGGCGGACTGGTTCAAACGCAACGAGGTAAACTATCTTGACGGCGACCGCATCGGGCGAAGCGGCGTCGAGAAAATGTGCGAGAAGCGCCTTCGCGGCAGCAGGGGCTATCGCATACGCCGATCCGGAAAGATTGCTGAGGTCGTTGAGGCCAAATCCGGGCAGGACGTTCACCTTAGGCTCGACATCCGCCTCCAGCGGGACATTACCATTCTAATGGCCGGGCGAAGCGGCTCCGCCGTGGTGCTGTCGATTCCCAGCCGCGAGGTGCTGGCAATGGTGTCCTTACCGACATACGATCCAAACCACTACCGGCGTGACCGCGCCGACCTGGAGGCCGACCGGCTAAACCTGCCGCTCTGGAACCGCGCGGTCAAGCGGATGTATCCGCCGGGCTCCACGATGAAACCAATCGCAGCATTGGCCGCCCTGAGCGCCGGCCTGATCACCCCGGAGACGGTGCATCACTGCCGGGGGTACCTTCACCGACCCGGTCGCTTCCGCTGCTGGAAAAGCAGCGGACACGGCGACCTGGACCTCGAGGCGGCTATTCAACGCAGTTGCAACGTCTATTTCTACAGCGTGGGAGAGGATTTCAGAGTGGGGAGGCTGGGCCGCTGGTACCGAATGATCGGCTTTGGTGACAAGAGCGGTACGGGGCTGCCTGAGGAGCGGACGGGCAAGGTGCCTGTGTCCGGAACGGTGGGGGAGGCGCGCCTGCTTGCAATTGGGCAGGGGCCCGTCGAGGTGACCCCACTTCACGTGGCCAATGCGATTGCAACGGTGGCGGCCGGCGGGAGGTTCTGCACGCCCATGCTCGTACCGACAGCGGAAGGGGGGCCCAGGAGTGTGCGGCGGTTTCTGGGGGTGTCACCGGAACATGCAGCGGCCGTACAGAAGGGCATGTACAAGGTAGTCAACAGACCGGGCGGGACGGCCTATAAGTACTTTCAGATCGACCCGCCATCGGTGGAGGTTTGTGGCAAGACGGGGACGGCCGAGACTTGGCCGCATACGGCCGACCTGAACGGGAATGGGCGAATCGATCCGGGTGAGAAGCTCGAGGGCAGCATGGCCTGGTGCGTGGCGTTCGCACCGTACGGCAATCCGAAGATTGCGATCGCTGTTGTGCTTGAGTACGTCGATCCCATTAGCGGGGGCGGTCCGAAGGACGCCGCGCCGGTCGCCCGTGACATCATTCACCTGTGCCAGAAGTATGGATACCTGAAGTAATGCCGCCAATGCATGACGCTGTCGGGCAATACCTCCGCCACACCAGTTGGCCCATCATCACCGCCATGGTGGCGTTGATGATCTTCGGAATAACGGCTATCGACGTTTCCGAAAAGGCCGAGGCCACTCTTAGCGGAGACACCGCGCAGCAGATGGTCTTTGGGGGCGTGGGGCTGGCGGCGTTTGTGGTTATGTCAGTGGTGCCCTATCGGAAGATAGGACAGTTGGCCTACCCTTTGTTTGCCCTCACGTTGATATCGCTGGTGGTGGTTGTGCTGCCGATACTGTTTCCGAGCGTTTTTGGGGGTGGTTGGATCAAATCACTGCTGCCGCCCATCCGCCAGGCACACCGCTGGATCAGGCTTGGCGGGATGCAGTTCCAACCGTCCGAAGTAGCCAAACTAACATTCATCATCCTGCTGGCGTGGTATTTGCGGTCCGGAGACCACTATCGGCGTCTTGGGGGCCTGGCGATTCCATTCGTCCTGACGCTGGTTCCGATGACGCTGATTCTGATAGAGCCGGACCTGGGCACGAGCCTGCTGCTGCTGCCGACGCTCTACGTGATGCTTTTCATGGCCGGCGCTAAGTTGCGTCACCTGGTGGGCATTGTGGCTGTTGGGACGGTATTGGTGTTACTGCCGATGCCCCTCAGACTCGACCCGCAGGCCAAGTGGGGCGAACTGGCCGGTCGCCGGGCACTGGCATATTCGCAATTTGAGGCAGGCGGGCACGAGTACGTCCTCTGTGCCGCACCGCTGGCGATTATGGAATACCGCCAACTCGAGCGAATCGAGGCCTGGTGGAGACAGGAGGACAGCGAGGACGAGCGCATCGTTCGCGATATCGGCTTTCAACTACAGATGTCGAAGATGATCCTCGGGTCGGGACGCTGGACGGGTCGTGGCGACTGGAACAGGTCCGAGACGTATTTTCGCATACTTCCCGACGACCACAACGACTTCATCTTTGCCGTCATCGGCGGGCAGTGGGGGCTTGTCGGCTGCGTGATCCTGCTTGGTCTTTACGCCG
>JASLZV010000242.1 GCA_030754715.1 Phycisphaerae bacterium | reverse complement strand
GGTCTTGTCGTCGTACAATTTCAGGCGGAAGTAGAGCCTGAAATGGTCCAGAACCGGGTGAGACCAGACTATACCGTTGGGTTTGCCGTCCTTTTTGACCCTGTTCCCCTGAAACTGCATGTACCCCCCGCCGTAGCCTGGAATATTGGTCAGATGCTTGGCGTCCTCGGCGTTGATCCGCGGTATGACCGGCGGGAACGGATTCGAGTCAACCCATGGGTGAAGAAGATACTCCCATGTGAACAGCCCGCCGGCCCCGCAGTCTTCCATGAACCGGCGGATGTTTTCATAGTCCCGGTCCTTGTAGCCCGCGTTCCAGTAGCGGTACGGCATCCGGCAGATCATCACCCCCACGTTCGGGGCGAACTTTATCCCCTTCGGCGGGTCGGTGTAGGCTGAATAGGCCAGGCCGATGATCCTGGCACGCGGGTGTGCCTTGCGCACCTTGCGGGCCAGGCGATTGGTGTAGTTCCATATGTAGTTGGACAGACTTCCCTGCGACCCCATGTCCGGGCGGTATCGCCTGACGCACTCGGGGCAGCGGCAATATGAACCGTTGTCGTTGAGGCAGATGCCGAAGAAATCGCCCCCCGCCGACCAATAGAGGCCGGGGTCGGCCGCCGGCCTTCGGCTGAAGTAGTCGCGGATGATCTTCAGATTCGCCTGGAAAACGCCCTCCTGGCTCAGGCAGGGGTTGACCTGCCCCTGGTAGTGCAACGTCTTCATTTTTTCCCAGTTCTTGGTGCTGAACCACTCGGGATGGTCCTTGCCGAATACCTTGTCCCACCCGGAGAAGGAATGATTGACTTGGATCACCGGACCGCCCCACCGCTTGTTGCGAATCCAGTACAGCACTCCGCTTCGCAGATCCCAGTGCTCGCCGTGCTGCCAATCGACGGCCTTGTAATCGCTGTAATAGAGTTTCTTGTTGATCGCCCAGGGATAGGCGTTCTTGTGAGGGGCGTCGACCTTTCGGCGGATCTTCCTTTTCGCAACGTCGATCGTTTTCCTCTTGGGGATGACCTCGCCAAGTTCAGTCGGCAGATACCATCGAACGCCAAGGACTTTTTCCAGGAAGGTGTGAACCGCATGACAGGTCCCGATGGGCTGGTTCGGAGTATAGTAGGACAGACAGAACAATTTCAAGTCGCCGTTGTAATCCACCTTACGCCGATTGCCGGAGTCTTTGCCCATCAGAATCAATCTGTCGGCCGTCGCTTCGATCAGATGCTCGGTCTGTGCGAAATCGGCGTTCTTCAAGCCCAGTTTCTTGGTGGCCTTGCTTTCGCCGATCAGGATCACCGTCCCCTGAACCGCTTGCGGTTCCCGAACAATCGGGAGGGTCGCACCGGACATCTTCTTGATGTGGTACTGGAGTTCATAGGCCGCCAGTTGCGCGGACACCGTCGGCTTGGCTTCCAGAAGGATGGTGGCGTGCGATTGCCCGTCCACGACGAGTTCCAGAGCCTCTCCAGCCGCGGTCACGCTCGATCCCGCCACCAAGGCAAGCGACAAGCCGATGACCATAACCTTGGTCCGATGCGATGAATGCGTGATAGTTTGCAATAGCCGTGTCATAGTTTATTTCTCCGTAAGATGACTCATGCCGATCCGGGTCCGATCATCCGATAACACGCGGGCCTGCCTGGTTTTAGGATTCAAAGAGCGGCAGGCCCTTTGCCGGTTCATTCTATAAGAATCCTCCATGCGATCAATGTTCAATTCATCGCCAATGCATCAACGGACCCAGCACCCGAATTCGGAGCACAAAGTTTTTGGAAGGACCGAAATATCTTTCGGTGCACGTTTGGAGGCACCACTCGTTTCTCCCGTACAACAGTCCACAAAAAGGTCTTCATTCCGGCCACAAGAGCTGGATACATGGATGCTCGTCATGCCAGGCCAGGGGGTCGATTTTTAGAACCGTCTTGGATTCGACGGGGTCGAAATAATAATAACTGGTCAGCCAGCCGGAATCGGTCTCGAGTATTTCCACGGCAGCGGACTTTCCGACGGCACCGGACGGATTCGCCGGGGGATCGACGCTGGCCCAATCCCATCCCACCGATGAACCCAGGCATGATCCTTGATGAAATGGCCGAGATCGGAAAAATAGCCGCGCCGAATCTTTTCCCGGCGAAAGGCAGCGTTGAGTTTCCAGGAATTTTAGCTTGGGGGCATCGATTTCACGCTAAGATTGCCTTGCGTTGCTCTAATGGCCGGGACCCAGCGGACGTGGAACCGCGGCGGCCTATTTCGTTCTTATGGAGTCCCTTTTGTCTCGCTCACCAGCGGCTGCAGCCGGACGATCCAGTCGGCAAGCGTTCGCCGGAAACCGTCATAATCTTTGGTTGCCACTGTATGCCATCCCCTCATAGCCGCAGCCCCCATTTGTGTGTAACGCTGACGCGCGGCGTCGACGGGGATATTCTTCATCATAGTCTCTATGGCCGCCCTGGCCCGGGCAGCCAGTTCCCTGGTCTTTTTATTGGAGCTCTTGTGCGTTTTTTCAATGAGTTTCGAAAGCGTCAGGAGGTAGCGATAATCATCCACTCCTTCGCGCGCGGCCTCCCATGAGATTGTCGGGATCGGACCCAGCGGCGACAGGGCCGCGTACATCGGCCAGACGTCTCCCATATTGTGGAAGACGCCGCTTTTGTCCATCCACGGCCAGTACGTCTTGCCGTCCTTTTGGGGTATCGCGTTGGCGGTGTAATGCCACATGAAAAACCCCTTCGCGCCGGTTCGCCACGTGTACAAACCGTAATGGAACCTGTCAACCTCCGGATGCAGTGCAGGTTGAGAACAACTGTACAACCAATAGTCCTTGTTCAGGGCGCGCATCTTGTCGAATACCTTCTCGTCCACGCCCGTTCTCTCGCTGAACAGCGTTATGCCCAGCCAGTAATAGATGTTTTCGAGCACCAGTTCGTCCACAACCAGGCCCTGTTCATTGACGACCAGTTCGTGCTTGTCCAACTGGCGATCCTTGGCATGCCCCTTCTTGTAGTTTTCTTTCTTGTAGAGGTGGCCCAGAGCGTTGACAGTGCGCAGTCCGGCGGCCTTGATGGGACGAATCGCCTCCCGCATCCAGAGCATCATGCGCGCGCCGCAATACGGATTGATCCCGCCCTCTTCATCCATCAGGTAAAAGAGAAACTCCGGCCAGCCCCTTTCCCTGGCCCGCCGGGCGATGATCTTGCAGTCCTTGGCGTCAGGTGTTCCGCCCGGCCAGGGGATGTTCAGTTCCTTCCATCGCCTGGAGATCCAACTGTAATCAACGGCGAATCCCAGATACATCACGGGGATGTCCTTGCGGAGCAGGCCGGCTTTCCCGGCACGCTCCAGCATCACATCCAACCCGACCTTGTAGCGCGGGTCGGGCGGCTTAAAGGTAAGATTGTGCTTCCAGTCATAAACGACCTTATCTCCGGCCATCTTGCCGTGCATGTTGTAGAAGGTGACGCTGGTCATGCCATGTTCGGCCATGTCGCGATAGTACTTTTCCATATAGTCGGCAGTGGCCCATTGACTGGGAACTCGCCCTTGATCAAAGTACATTCCAAACGCGGCATCACTCTGAAGCAGCGTGATAGGCAGCACCTCGACTTCCATCGCCAGTTGCCGGGCGACCGAACCGCCCACAAGAATGTTTATCCTGCCCTGGTATAACCCAGGCTTGGCGTCATGGGGAACCTTCAGCGTAACCCAGAACTGCTCGGAGTAATCCTTGTCGATGTCAACGGGCTTGAGAATCGGTGCGATGGCCGTTCGT
>JASLZV010000241.1 GCA_030754715.1 Phycisphaerae bacterium | reverse complement strand
TGGCGGGCAGTTTGGCCATGTCCGACCCGGCGTACTTTCTGCGGTTGTTGAGGATCAACTGCATGATGCCCTTGTCGAGTAAGTCCACCCGCCTGGCATAGACGCTGCCGGCCGGGGCGGCCTTTTTCGCCTTGGCCATCAGGCCCTGGAGTTTCTTGATGAAATCGGACGTGCCGAGAAACTCCCACCAGACGCGGGCATTCGAATCACCGTACAGATGGGGAATCGCCCCGGATGCCTTCCGGACCTTCTGGTCGCACCATCGTACTTCGAGGGCCTCAACGAAATCTCGCGCCCCGGCAGCGGCCGGACCATAGAACTTGGTGTAATACTCGCTGAGCATGCCCTCCACGTCGTGCGTCTTGTCGTCGTAGAGTTTCAGGCGGAAGTAGACCCTGAAATGGTCGAGAACGGGATGAGGCCACACGTCGCCCTTTGTCTCGCCGTCCTTCTTGCACCTGGCACGTTCGATCTGCATGAACCCGCCCCGATACTGCGGCAGGTTGGTCAGGAACTTGGCGTCTTCCGCGTAGATTCGCGGCAGCACCGGAGGGAAGGGGTTTAAATCGGCAAAGGGATGGAGAAGATATTCCCACGTGAAAATCGCCGGGGCTTTGCAGTCTTCGATGAATCGGCGGATCTGTTTATAATCCCGCTCCTTGTAGCCCTTGTGCCAGTAGCGATTGGGCATCCGGCAGATAAATACACCCGTGTTCGGCTCGAATTGTATCCCCTTCGGCGGGTCGGTGTAGGCCGAATAGGCCAAGCCGATGATCCTGGCGCGTGGGTGGGTCTTGCGCACTTCGCGTGCCAGGCGATTAGTGTAGTTCCACACGTAGTTGGACAGACTTCCCCTGGCTCCCATGTCCGGGCGGTATTGCCTGACGCAGTCGGTGCAGCGGCAATAACAGCCGTTGTCGTTGAGGCAGATGCCGAAAAAATTGCCGCCCGCCGACCAATAGAACCCGCCGTGAGCCGCTTTCTTGCCGTTGAAGTAATCGCGAATGATTTTGAGGTTGGTCCGAAAAATCCCCTCCTGGCTGAGACACGGGTTGACCTGAAACTGGTAGTTCAGCGTTTTCATCTTTTCCCAACTCTTGGTGCTGAACCACTCGGGGTGCTTGCGGCCAAAGGCCGTGTCCCAGGAGATGAACGAATGGTTGCCGTTGAATATGGGGCGGCCCCAGTGCTTGTTGCGAATCCAGTACAGCACGCCGCTTCGCAGGTCCCAACTCTCGTCGTATTTCCAATCGGCGGCCGAGTAGTCGTTACAGTAGAGCCTCTTGTTAACGGCGAAAGGATAGCCCCTGAGATGAGCGACGTCCGTCTTGCGGCGAATCTTCATGGGCGCAACGGTGACGGTCTTTCTTTGGGGGATGACCTCGCCCACTTCCGTCGGCAGATACCAGCGAATACCGAGGACATTTTCCAGGAAGGTGTGAACCGCATAACAGGTCCCGATCGGCTGACGCTGAGGAGCCCAGAAGTCCCGACAGAAGATTCCAAGATCGCCGTCGTAGTCGACTTTTCGGCGGACGTCCCAGTCCCGCCCTATCAGCACCAGCGATGTCGGCGTCGCCTCGATCATGTATTCGGTCTGCACGAAATCAGCGTTTTTCAACCCCAGTTTCTTCGTGGCGTTGCTTTCGCCGACCAGGATTACCGCGCCGGTGACGGCCTGCGGCTCGTTGGCAATGAGCAGGACGGCCCCCGACATTTTCTTGAGGTGGTACTGTAACTCATAGGCCGCCAGTTGAGCCGGCGCGGTGGGCTTTTCGGCGAGCAGGATGGTGGCCTTCGGCCGGCCGTCCTGGACCAGCACGAGCAAATCGGCAGGCTCCCCGTGCGCTGAACAACACAGAGCCAATACAATCAGGCACACCAACGTAAAGCACGGATTCTTCATAATCCAACTTTCCTTACCTTCCGAGTCGGCTACGTTTGCCGCGAAACCATTGCCACAGATCAAGGGATATTTCTTGCTTGTCGAGTTCCCATCCAAAACCGCCTTGACGCACCAACCTATATCTCACGACGCCTCAGCATGTCAAGGGCAATCGGAGCCCAACCCATGAAAGCTGCCGGAGACTTGGGTGCTCTTTGCCTTCAATAACCCATGAATTATGCGCTTACAACCTCCGGAAACTCTTAGTGCGTTGTCGTGGCTGCCTGTTATTGATCGGACGCCGCGCATCGGCGAGCCCCGCTGGCCTTGGCCTCAACGTCGGCGCAGGATGCGCGCTCTGCCGGGCCGACTCGACCGGTGCGGTGGTCGGAGTTTTCTTGTCGTCCCTTTCCTCCCCCGTGACGCCCCCCGGACGCACTTCTTCATCAGCGTCACCTGACCTTAGGGGTTGCGCTCCTGGCTTTCGAAGTGGCATAGGATGACGGTTTTTCCGCCCGGCACGGTCAGATCGTGGGCAACATGGATATGATTGCTGTGTATCTGGACCGTCGGGCGGATCTTGGCACGTCTGGAGGTAGCCACGTGCAGCGTGGCGCGACGTTTGCGTTGCAAAGCCGCCGCGAGGAGCGTAAATTACCTTCGACCATGATGATCCGAATCATCCAGACCGGCTCGGTTGAAGGCAGGAGGCAGGTCGTTTCGCTGCGAGAGACGCTGCGAAGGGCCACCTTGACGGCCGACGGCGACCGGGCCGCGGACGTCAAAACCATCGTGCACGAGATAATCGAGGATGTGGAGGCCCGCGGCGACGCGGCGGTGGCGGAGATTACCTCCCGCCTGGACAAGACCGAAATCACGCCCGAAACGCTGCGGGTTCCCCAGGAGCGCATTGACGAGGCCCACCACACCGCCGACGGCGACTTCCTCGCGCTGGCCCGGCGGGCAGCCGCCAACATCCGCGAATACCAAGAGTCAATTCGACTCCGGCCACCCTCGCCGCTCAAGCGGGGCGGACGGAAGTTGGGCCTGCGATACACGCCGGTTGATCGTGTCGGAATCTACGTGCCGGGCGGGCGGGCGCTGTACCCCTCGACGGTTTTGATGACCGTCGTGCCGGCCCAGGTGGCCGGCGTGGGGGAACTGGCCATCACCAGCCCGCCCACCACCAAGGGGGACGTGAATCCGCTGGCCTTGGCGCTGGCCAGCGAGTTGGGCGTCACGGAAGTCTATCGTGTGGGTGGGGCCCAGGCAATCGCCGCACTGGGGATCGGTACGGCAGTCATCAAACGCGTGGACAAGATCGTCGGGCCGGGCAACGCCTTTGTTGCCGAGGCCAAACGGCAACTGTTCGGGCGGGTGGGAATCGACTCTATCGCCGGGCCCAGCGAGGTGCTGGTGTTGGCCGACCAGACCGCCCGGGCCGACCATCTGGCCGCCGACATGCTCGCCCAGGTTGAACACGACCCTGGCTCGGCCGTCCTGGTGACACCATCCCAGGCGCTGGCGGACCAGGTGGCCAACCAGTTGGCCGCCCAGACGCCCGAACTCGACCGCGCCGAGGCCGCCCGCGCGTGCCTGGAAGCCTACAGCGCGATCATCGTCACAAAAGACCTTAACGAGGCCTGCGAAGTGGCCAACGACTTCGCCCCCGAGCACCTGCAGATAATCACGGGCGACGACGAGGCCGCACTGAAGAAGATCCGCAACGCCGGGGCGATCTTCCTGGGGCCTGATACCCCCGTTCCGCTGGGTGACTACTACGCCGGCCCGTCCCACGTGCTGCCTACCGGCGGGACGGCGAAGTTCTTCGGACCGCTGAGTTGCAACGACTTCCTCAAGGCCTCCAGCGTGGTGCGGTATGACGCGGCCTCGCTGGCCGAAG
>JASLZV010000240.1 GCA_030754715.1 Phycisphaerae bacterium | reverse complement strand
GAGTTCAAGAAATGTCATGCGCTAAAGTCCGGCGAATCAAGGCCACCAAGAAACTTTATGCCATCGGCTTTACTAGTCCATTCACCGCCATTCTTTCTAACGAGTTTTTTTACAGCACGCCAAGAAAGGTCTTCCAACTTCACATTGTCTGCTTGACCATGCTCGTCACGAACCATTTTCTGCCCAAGGACGTTACCATCTTCGTCTATTTCCACACCCGATTCGTTAAACAACTTTCCATCTTGGGTATATCTCCAAGAGGACTGTGGCCTTCCAAACGATCCGTAGGCTTCGCCATAAGGTTTTGACTTATCTAATGCCATTGTCTTATTTTCCTGTAATGCTTGATTGCGTCTGCAACATCGTTAGGGTTTATTCTGGCGTTACATAGCGACGCACCAGTGCCCTCGTCCCTGTTGCAAGACTCAAATCCACCTACGTGAATCTTGTGACAAGGAAAGCAGGCAACACCTTCTGGGTTAATTGTTGCCGCGTTAACCCAATGCTTAGTTAAATTGTCCCCAGAGGAGTGACTGAGGAAACATATTTTCGGTACATCATCCATTGACACCGCGTTTAGCAAACCAGTCTCTGGGCCGATAACAAGGTCTGCCTGTTGAGCGAATGCAATGGCTTGTCGGATTTTCCATTCACCACTGGTAAGGAAGACCCGTGACTCTTTCTCCCAACCCTGCTCTAGCAATTGACACATCTTGTCGCCAGTCAACACAAACCTAACCCCCTGACACCGAGTCAGGAAGTGTGCAATCACAGAATCCATAAACGGATACGCCTTGTGTACGGATGACCCAGACAAAGCGACCACAATTACGAAATTCTTTTTCTTTAGGCGCATTGACTTGCGCGTCTTCTTTACCCAGTGAACCTCTTCTTCGCTTGGGTAAAACTTTTGCTTAAAATCATAACCAAGATTGGCTTTATCGTGAAGCGCTTCGCTGTAATTCTTATTTAACGATGCATGACGCCTCTCATGCTCCCACTCAAACTTCTCATCTCTGGGTATAACAAGCAAACCCCCTTCAACAACACCCGCTAGATTGATAACCTCATCGAAAAGATTGGCAATTCGATCCCAATACGGCCCCAATTCCTTGTTTGGAATCTGGTCGTCCTTCTGCACAAAGAGTTCATCGATGTAGGGGTCATGTTGGTATATGTCTTGACCAATTTCAGTGGTGTTGACGCATACACGTTTCCCTTTCGCTTTGAGCATGGGGAATAATGAACTTGCTTGCAGGCAATCACCATAACCACCGTACCGTATAACGCACACGGTGTTGTCTCTTTTGCCCCCAAGTTCGACATCTGTCAGACCCTGCCATGTCTTTTCGGGGACTGTAGTTACTTTCAATTTGGTGAATGGGTATCAATTGGGTTTTCTTCATCGGCTGCCGAAGGAACACAAGAGCCAGAAGCCACATCCCATCGCATTCCCGGTTTCAGATTGCACAAGATGATTTGTCTGTGTTGGGGAATCTGTACGTCACCTTGATCCGGCTCTATCATGCCTAAGTCTTTTTGCATCTGTTCCAACTCTTTCTCAATTTGGGTAGGTTGATATTGGGGTATGCTCGACGCAAGCGTTGTCGCAATTCCGGCAAAAGGCCCACCTATCAACCCCATAAGCATCGAGGCAGGGTTAATACCCTTCATCACGCCTTCAATAATTCCTTCGATGCCAGTCTTTGGTGAGCCTTTACCCATCTCATCGATCTCTTTAAGAGACCTCATGGCTTGGGTGTTTCGCTTACCCATGTCGTCAAGATGCTTGCCATACTTATCAACAAACGCCTGCACGTCTTTTCCTTTTTGATGCTTGCTGTGGACTGAGCCTTTGTAATCAAAAAGACCAAGAAAATTCTTCGTTTGTGTTTGCGAGTGTTTATCCTTTAGCGCCGCCCAAGCATCCTTAACTTCCATATCTTTTGGGCCGAAGAGACCAAAACGACTCTTAACGACATTTGTATAATCGACAGAGTAGTCTGGGCCTTTTAGATTAGACTCATTACCTGTGCGACCGCTTACTGGAGTTGGGGCGCTGTAGTCTGGGCCTTCTCGATTAGACTCATTACCTGTGCGACCGCGGCCTTTGGTCGTGCCTGCATATTGGTTTCCAACTGACCTTGACCAAGCATCTTGGGCTGCTTGGTTGTCTTGGCTATCCCAAGGAGAGTAATCAACGGCTTCAGTAAGATTATCAAAGTCTTCGTATTCACCATAATTGACAGAGGGGTCAGAGTAGTCTGGGCCTTCTCGATTAGACTCATTACCTGTGCGACCGCCTACTGGGCCTGTACCATTTTCTGCATCTGGATCGCCGAATGCCATAGCCTTAACTCTTGTTTAGTGGTCGATGTCTACGCGGTGGGCCGAAAGAACCCAAAGAGATGGTGAAGATTTTTGGCGAAGGATTTAACTCATCGCGCATAACCGCACCAGTTTCAAACTCTTCAGAACTTACGCTACGGGCTTCACCTTCCCAATTCCGACAATGAATAGAAGACTTATCCATGTCTGGCTCTTTCATTATTCGCTTGTTTTCTTTCATATTCGTACCTAAGAAAAAAGGGGGCCGTGATGGCCCCCTTTCCCGGTTGATTTTGAACCTAGCGGATTTTGAACCCGCCTGCGACACCTTGAGCAGGAGCGACGCCTTGCGGCTTCTGATCCTTACCCTTGGAGCCAAGGCCCAAAGAACTATTGCTGTCAGTAATTTTCTGTTGATCAGAAAGACCTGACTTCACACCTACGCCTTGAGTTGATTGCTGTGCCATATAAACCCCCCTAGGCGGCAGAGTCCCACATAACAACGCGGGATTCTGCGGCAGTTGAATGAACGAGACCGGCACCACCAAGGTAGTACCACGCAATGCCCCTTGACCGTCCATAATCCGTTGGGATTTTCCCGCGTACTTCTTCGGGGATCGCAACGGCTTCTGCTACGGTATCGGCACCCATGAATACAGCCCAGTCACTGAGGCTATTGCCCCAAGCACCTGCGGCAGTACCCAAGCCTGCGGCGGCACCGCCTTTGGCTCGATAGGTCTGTTCTACAAAACGGACTCCCTCATAACGACCAGTCTCACCATTACGGATCATCTGGAACCCGGTTTCGACATACTGAGAGATCGATTCCAAGTTGTTCTTGAGGGTGCGGAACGTGGTTGGCCACGCAATGCAGAAGTAATCATCACCTTCGTAAGACGGGATGTTCAAATATGTTCAAACAAGTTCGCTAAACTTATTCCGTCCTTTCGGACTGCCATGTGTTTTTTTGTATCACATGGTTCAGACTATCTCATAACCCCAGAGGGGTTCTCCGCGCTTCGAGTCGCTTGACCCTACGCCTTTCGGCTAGTCGTTGCACCTTCCCATTTGGGCTTGGCTCACGGTTACCCTCTTCAGGGCTTTCCATGAATTCACGGAGTTTTCAATCACTATTGCTAGTGAAGGGCGCTACAGTATTCCGAACGCTCTTTCATTACGTCTACAATGGCTTTGATGTGATCTTTGCCCATTGCCACGTTGTTTGTGTTGGTTGCTGTACCGTTAGTCCACAACGTAACCTTATCGGTTTTATCGCCGACGGTTCCAGAAGTGGCTTCGGGTGCAACGCGCAACTTGGCTTCATCGATCTGATCTGCCACCATGTCATCGAGAACAGATGCTGAATCTAACTTCATCACCTTGTGTATGATCTCTTTGACGGGGTGTTCAGATAAATCGTCCAACTTGCCTGTATAAGGAACACTATTACCACGCTCGGTAATAGTCATGGTTC
>JASLZV010000023.1 GCA_030754715.1 Phycisphaerae bacterium | reverse complement strand
GTGATAGTGAGGGCGTTTCACGGATTGACCGATCATCAGTGTTGCTGATGCGGCCCCCAGTTAAGGTCGGGGGGCCAACGACCTCTGCGATGATCAGATACAGCACTCGATCACAGTGCCAAAAGGTGCAGGCGGGTTGTGTTTTGTGACAGGTGAGGTGAAGGCCCAGACCACGGGGTAGCCGGGGTCTTCTGGCCATTTGTAAACGTACCCATCAGTGAAGAAGATCATCACGTCAGGCTCACCGTTTTCAGCGCACCAATCAAAGACAGGTTTGGGGTCAGTACCCCCACCGCCATGCAAGTTGAACTCACTTGCATCGTCGGGGTAGCACCCCGATTCAAACTGCTGAACCGTATCATCATCGATCCGACTGTCGCAGGGAATGAACGTCAGGTCAGGCGAATAGATGTCACAGACTTCCATCGTTTCTGACACCGCACGTTCCAGTTCAGACTTATCCATCGAACCGCTTGTGTCAGTGCCGATAACGACGTGACCCAGACCGCGAGTCTCGATGCCGGGAAGGTACTCTTCAAAGCGCCGATTCTTTTTGGCCCATGACTGCTCAGACAGTGAGCCGATACCAGACATGAGATCGTTCAACTGGTCTTGCCAACTGATCGCTGACTCGTTGCGTTTGTCGATTGCCTGCGCGACGTTACCCGGCAGGGTGCCGGAGTCTTTCGCCTGCTGAGTGGTGACCATGATATTTCTATCCCACTCACGCTCTAACTCAGGCTCATCAGCGGGGGCGTCTTCAACACCGCCGATACCAGACTGCATGGCCTCTTCAAACGTCGGCACACCGTCGCCGCTACCGCCGCCTTGCTGATCATCGCCTGACTGATCGTCTGACTGATCGTCCCTGACTGATCGTCTGACTGATCGTCGCCTGACTGTTCGCCTGACTCGTCGCCTGACTGAGGATCGCCTGACTGAGGATCGCCTGACTGAGGATCGCCTGACTGAGGATCGCCTGACTGAGGATCGCCTGACTCGTCGCCTGACTGGGGATCGTCTGACTGGGGATCGTCTTCGAGCATACGCAAGGCGTAGACACGTTCAGCGCTCATGCCATTGTACTGCTCGTCATGCAGGCCGTCGGTGATGAACTCGCCAAGACCCATGATGATCAGGTGACCATTGATAACGAAGTCG
Organism: Phycisphaerae bacterium; assembly: GCA_030754715.1. GTDB lineage: Bacteria > Planctomycetota > Phycisphaerae > SM23-33 > SM23-33 > JASLZV01. Next base: position 10,319 of record JASLZV010000023.1, on the reverse strand, counting down.
CAGGCGATGTTCCAGAGTTTAGGATCACGTCCACCGCGACGCCAAGGGTGCTTGAGGATGCAGTGCATGACCTCATGCGCTAACAGGAAGATGCCTTGGCGCTTGGTTAACTGAGAGACAAACTCAGGGTTGAACTTAATAACCTTGCCGTTGGTGCAGGCAGTGTCAATATCGTTGGACTCGATCAACTCCAACAGCATGACGTTGCTACCTATGTACCGGGTCTGAGGTTGCAACAACATAATCGAACGAACAGACCGCATAAAATCTAATGGGGTTTGCATAAGAATTTTCCTCGCAGGGAAAGTGAAAAGGCGATGGGGGGCGATGCCCCCCTGACCCTTGTGATAAACATCAAAGCATTGAGGATGCCTTGTTGGCGATGCGTGATGCATCCTTGCGGATTTGATCGCGCACAACCTCACCGACCTTAACGGTGTCGGCCATTGCTGACGGCTTGTTGCCTGCACGCTTAACCATCGTGCTGACATCAACAGCCAACTGATCAAGCGCCGGATCATTCGCCACGTTACAGGCGGGGATGATCGAGTCGGTCAGTTCAACAAGGTTACCGAACAGAACGTCACTAAACTTGGAGCGGGGCTGATCGATCCGATCCAACCCATCAGCCAAGCGCTTGACGTGATCAAGCACGCGATTCACGATCTGTTTAGTGCACTCGTTGACCGCCTCTTGTTGGCGCTCGATCTCAGCCTCACGGTATGCGTCGGTGTACTCGCCTGCTTGGATACCCTCAACAGTGGGCAGACCAGTCAGCGAAACAGACGCATGGTGACGCGCAACAAAATCATCACGACACGGATACTTTGACCGCTCAAACAATCCGTTAAGGCGCTGTTCGGATGCGTCAATATGCTTGTCGTAATTGACAGCGTAGGCGTTGACTGCCTGATCAAACACATCAATGGCGTCATGCATCATGCCAAGGTACAGCGTCGCTACCTTATTCGGTAACAGGCGGGGGCCACGACTCTGACCCTCACCGGATGACGGCAAAGCAAAAGTGTACGTCGCGTGAATCTTTCGCAAGACAGTCTCGGCTTGCGTGATGGCCTTCCAATCAGGATGCTCAATGTCGAACAGGTACTCGACACCGGATACCGTCTTGTTGCCAGTAGTTTTGAAGTGCGCCTTCAATTGCTCGGTCGCACGAGAGGAGTTGCGCTTGTTGTTGAAGCGCTGAACAGAGGGTGTGCTGAACATCGCATTTTCAGACAGCACCGGAGCGCCATTGGCTGTGGTGATTTCCATGATTAACCTCGCAGTAGGTTGGTGTGAAAAAAAGAACATCGTGCATGGCTCCCGAAGGAGCCATGAGGCGATAGCCTTTTAAGAGGTGATCCCAAGTGCGCCTGCCAGACGCTGTGCAATCTCAGCGAACACGGGCGCTTGACTCAGGTCGTAGTCGTACTCGACATTGGGGTTGGCCAACATGGCCTCGCAATCCTTGAGCCAGAAAATCTGAAACTCTTCTGGCACGAGGCTGAGGTAGGCCCAGATATTTTCAGCGCTTGCATCGTCAAGAGTGCGACGGGCAAGTGCGACAGTCAAGGTGTACAGCAGACCAAGATTCTCGGGCACGTCGGCCTGACCTTGACCAAGAGCAATAGCCGTTGCGTCGGGGATGCTGTCGAGCGTCGCACAGAAAGAGGCGAAGTCCCGGCCTACGCCCTGACCAACTTTGGCACCGACAGTCAGTTCCAACATCGACACATCGTCGGACGCCAGATCAGAGATAAGGTCGGACACCTTGGCCCATGACCGCGCCGTCGGATACGCATACTCCTGACGCTTGGCGTCGAAGTCATAGAAGCAGTCAGGCTTGAACTGCAAGAAGGCAGGCACGCGCTCATCAATGTCATGCGACCGCGCCCAGTCAATGAACAAGTCACGGTTGGGAACTAGTTCACAGTGCGCGAACCGATCAGCGAGGTGCGTAGGCATACGGTGTGACCCTGCACGAGCGGTGTGCTGATTGCCTGCCGCAATGACGATGCACTCATCGCCGTCTCCATTGGGTAGTGTGAGATCGCCGATCACGCCCTCTTTAGCAAGGCGGGAGAAACAGACTTGGACAGGCTGTGGTGCCTGCACAATCTCATCGAGAAAGATAACAACCTTGCCACAGCCAACCGAAGGGAACCACGGTGGACGTGCGTAAGATGTAACACCGTCAGAGTTGTAAGGCATACCCTTGGCATCGACCGCATCGTAGTCAGATGCGTAAACGACAATGACCTTGTATCCAAGCGCTGTCATGGTGTCGCTGACATTGTCAGTCTTGCCTAGTCCGGGCAAGCCCCAGACCATGAGTGGTTGATGGCCAGTGACACACTGTTTGATTAGACGTGTCAGTTGATTGTGATCGACAGCAGGCGCGATCTCGCCGAATGATGTTTGCATGATTTTCCTCGCAGAAAGAGAAGTTAAAAGATAGGTGCTACTGAGGCAGACCGTTGGACAGGTAGTCGCGGTAGAACAGCAACTCTTGCAACTCGCCTGCATGGTCTTCGTTGAATGCGTCCAACTTTCTGATCGCGATCCCAACGAATTCCAACTCGGTGTCGATGACCTGATTGACAAGGTCGTTAGTGTCGGTGTCATGGTAGGCACGGCCATTCCATGTCACAGAGTAAGGATGCCTCATGTTGCGATAGAACTGAGTGAGGCTGATGATGTCTTGTCGGACGTTCATTTAATCTCCTAGTTAATGGTGTGTTGATGGTTGCATCGCTCAAGGCTCGTTACGTGAGCCTTCAGCGATGAATCCACAATCCCCTGCTTGTGTCAGGCGAGGGGCAAAGCCCGTGACCCGTGCATCAACCATGATCAGTAGACAGAAAGAAGGGGGTCGCCTACGTATCTCGCTTGGCTCCGCGTATCTATTCCTGACCAGATGCACCTCGGTCGGTGACGCCCATGCCAAACTTGTCTCGGGCGTGTCCGCATCGGTTGCGGCGCGACTCAGGAACTGGAGCGGCCTCCTCTCGGGGGCCAGTCCGCCTTTCAGACAACGGGGACACTGAGCCTGCCCCGTGGGGGAATACCTCCCCCGTAGGGCGCATTATGCCTGAACCCTACACCATTCTCAACACCTTTCGGCACCTAACCGACCTTATCAGCAGATGATCAGGGCGGGAACAAAACACCGCAGGCAGACGCCTGATTGGACTCAGCAGGGGGGGGGATATGGGAGGACTGGCGGAAGGCCATCGGACGGGCCTTACAAGCGCCTGTGTGGGACAGGAGAAGGGACAGGCACCTACCCAGTGCTAGGGGGGAATGGGAGCCTGAGAAGCGCTTGGGTAAGACGGCAGGCCAGTCCCCTGACTGAGGCGGGGAGAATTCCGTTATGGCCCATGGGTCGGGGAGACCTAGTGCCGGACAACAGCGGGGCAGGCAGGCAGGCAGGCAGGCAGGGCCGAGGGCCGAGGGCCGCGAGGGGTGCGCGTGAAGGGGGGGCGCGTGGAAGGGATTCCTTGACAACTAATGCACACCTGTGCTTGCGACCCCGGCAATCACTGAAGGGACAGCAGACTATTAATCCGCAGGCCAACACGGCGGCGTAACTTCGCTGACCAGAGGAGGGGAGCGCGTGTATGCATGGCTGACCGTTTTCGGGTGATAACCGACGGTTGCGGCGGGGGCATGCGGGTTTAGCCACTCCATTGGTATAACCAGAGAATCCCTCTCAGACAACTTTTCATTTGCTTTGAGCCAAGCGCTTTTATGGACAGACAATGATTATCGATTCTAAATTTTTCAGTGCAATTATTTTTCTAACTGTACAAACCATTGGCGCTATTTGGTGGGCCTCTGGTATGTCTTCTGAGGTTGCCCGTTTAGCGGGTATACAAGGAACCGCCATACCGGCTTTAGAGAAAGAAGCCAAGCAGTGTGGAATCGAGATACACAACCTCAAGAAACTTACAGGCGACCAAGAGAAGGTAGCGGAATCTGTAAAGAATCTGAATGTGATGCTGTATCGGTTGGAAACAATCGAGTCGATGCTAGATAAGATTCTAGCGACGAAAGTTAGGTGATGTTCAACTCAAATCAATAGTCCCATTTTGGGACTATTATTAAATGGTGTAAAACAAAGGAGTAAATCATGGTATCAATGTTATTAAACAACCCACAAGTTCGAGCGATGGATCGTTTTTTCGAGACAGCAATGGGCAAGAATTTAAGTCCGTTCGCTGTCATGGATCGAGTCCTCGACAACGTAACCCAAAACATCCCGCCTGAAGATGGGTCTGAGTTCACCGTCTACAAGATGGTTCCGGTTCACTACCGGATCGAACATCAGAAAGACGGGTCAGTTCACTACAACATCATCAAGGAAGATGAAACAACGGAGTCTGGATGATGGGTAGATGGATTTTCTCCGCAATCTTTGCGGCGTCAATGCTTGTCGCCCCTAATACAGGCTTGGCTCAGATACTTGGCCCCCAACTTATCCCAATACGGGCGTTTTGCGCGTCAGGCCCGCCTACAAAACTCTTCATGGGCTTTATGGAGCATGGGGCTATCCCCACCCATAGATTGGTGTTAGAGGGCGTAGGGACGCTCTACATCGTCCAGTCGAGGGAGCCTGCTACCAGTGTTGTGATTCACAATATCAGGTCTAATGGTGGAGAGGGCATGACCTGTATGTTTTGGTATACGCCTTATGCTTTAGAGACAGGTGGAGTAGAAATACCCCCGTTACCAGAAAAGAAACCAGACGGGGAAGAAGTCTGACCAATGAGTAAGAGCAGTTGAAAGGTCTGATTAGGGCGCGGAATAGGCATGAATATTCCTCGATGGGTGGAAAACCCCGCAACTATAAGCGCGAGTACACAAAGTTCCACTCATCGAAAGAGGCTATTGCTGAGAGAAGTAATAGAAATAAGGCCCGTCGAAAGATGATAAAACTTGGGCGCGTTAGAAAAGGGGACAAGAGGGATGTGCATCATGCAAATCGTCGGCCCCTTGATAACAGTTCCGGCAACCTAAAGGTGATGACTCGTTCAAGGAATAGGGCGCTAAAATGAAAAAACCTCACCCCTACCAAGAAGCAGACAAGAGGCGAGACAAAAACGCGCAACAGCGCACTGAAGAAAAGCGGAAGTTGCGTCGCGCACAAGAGCGAGCAAAGGGCGGCGCTAAGAAAAGACTCGACAAACATGCGTTTGAGAAGAAATTAAAGGCTCTCAGACGACATAGGGATAAATTGGGCGTCTTAGTAAAGAGTGGGTCATATAGGACTCGGGGGACTCTGCCCCAGAAGCCCAGAGACCCGGAAGGGAAGCGCTCAACAAGCGGGTACTAAGTTAATGGAAAAATTTTACTGGAGCGGTGATTGAATATGGCAAAACCACGGAAAAGAGTAAACACAAAACCAAAAGGCAAGAATATCGGTTATGTCAGGAAGGATGCGCGTTCCGATGCAAAGAAAGACCCGTATCTTGCCAAAGCAGAAGCCATAGGTGAAACCAAGATGGCGATGGCTGATAACACCATGAGAACGGTTCAAGCGCTTGAAGAAGGGAAGAGAAAGTTTATGCAAGATGTGTTTAGTCGTAATGGCCCACCGCCTGTAGATTCTGGGAAATTTAAGCGCTACTTGCCTAATGCCTGACCTAGCGGAATTTAGGGAACATGCTGAAAACTTTCTTCCCTCTGCCTCACTGCAACAGTGTGGGGATTTTTATAAAAAACTTCTTTCATCCAAGGCCCATAAGGTCTTTATACGGGAACTTGCAAAAATTGACCGTTGGTTCCTGTTGGTTGTTCTGCTTAACCGCAAAGACGCGGTACACCCTTGGTTGTACGATAGATGCAGAGAGGTTGAGAAAGGCTCGGATGGGCGCTTAGACCTGTGGGCTAGGGGCCATTACAAGTCAACGATTATTACCTACGCGGGGACGATACAAGAGGTTCTACGGAACCCGAATACTACGATAGGTATATTTTCGCACACGCGGCCTATCGCAAAGGGATTCTTAAAGCAGATAAAACGCGAATTCGAGGTTAATGAATTTCTGCGTGAATTATTCCCAGACATCTGTTACCAGAACCCCAGACAGGATTCTCCGCAGTGGTCGGAAGACGCCGGGATCATTGTTAAGCGAACCGCCAACCCCAAAGAGGCGACAGTAGAAGCATGGGGTTTGGTGGATGGACAGCCCATATCCCGTCACTACGATTTAAGAATATACGACGATGTTGTCACTAGGGATTCGGTCAACACGCCAGACCAGATAGCCAAGACAACAGAATCGCTCGACCTTAGTCAAAACTTGGCAGGCGGGGCAAACAGAGAATGGTATATCGGTACGCGATATCACTACGCGGATACTTACCGAGAGTTGATAGATCGTGGCACGGAAACGCGCATATATCCGGCCACAGAAAGCGGTACTCCCGACGGTGTACCCGTACTGCTTTCGCAACCAGAATGGGATAAGAAAAAAACATCTATGGGGCAATACGTTCTAGCCTGCCAGATGTTACAAAATCCAATCGCGGGTTCTGATCAAGTCTTCGATCCAGAGTGGATCAGGCGGGTGGAGATCAGACCGCGCATCTTGAATGTTTATATTTTGTGTGATCCCGCCCACTCCAAAAAGCAAAGTTCAGACAGAACGGCTATCGCCGTAATTGGCGTGGATCACGCATCTAATAAGTACCTTTTGGATGGGTACTGCCACCGGATGAACCTAAAAGATCGGTGGCTATCCGTAAAAAAAATACGCCAAAAGTGGATAAAGCAACCGGGAGTGCAGACCGTGAAGGTCGGCTATGAACGGTATGGGAAGGATTCTGATATCGAACATTTCACTGAAATGATGAAGATCGAGAATTATTACTTCCCTATAGAGGAATTGGCGTGGCCGAGAGAAGGGCCGGGTTCTAAACGGGATCGCGTTCAGAGACTACAGCCTGACTTTGAGAACTGGCGCTTCTTCTTGGCCCCGTCATCTAAAGACGTAACAAAGAGGCAACGGCAAGCATTTGAAATGGGAGACGCCTCACTGATTGTTAAAGCGATTAGACAGGTTGATGAGACTGGACGGCCTTATGACGTTACGCAGAAGATGCTTGATAACGAGTACAACTTATTCCCTGCGGTACACGTTGACATGATGGATGCGATGTCACGAATTTATGACATAAAAGCCTCACCGCCACAGGTTTTATATCCAGACGATTTAGAGCCAGAAGCATTGCCTGCCTACTAATAGAGAGGTTGCAACATGGATGAAGGAACTTCTTCAGAAGAAGTAGCCGTGAGTTTTTTAAGTCAATATATGGATAGACCCCAAGAGGAGATTGCGTTGATGCAGATAACGCGAGATTTAGCCCACCTGATAAATGCCATCGTGCTTCAGTCTGTGGTCGAGTCACACAAGCCACCGGAGGATACGACATGGCATTAAAAGAGAAAGTTATAGAGCGCCGGTATCTTTGGCGCGATCATGTGTCGCGAGTAGCAGGCCCAGAGCAACCTATTGTTGTTTACAGGTTTTCCAATGGTCGAACATTTTCAGAACAGCCTAAGAGGCCGTATGGGCAACGTAAATGAGAGTTATTGTCGATGAACATAAGCACTCCATGTACAAAGAGGCGTCGATTGTTACGTTGGTGAAAAACGTCGCTGACATGTTGGAGAAGCATTATCCCGGTCATCTGTGGGCTGTTGGCCCTAGTAACGACTACTCCATGTTGGCGATTTGGAATCACGATTTATCCCATCGCTATGGAATGTGGATTCGCGTTTTAGACATTGACCCAGAATATAAAAAGGTTATCCATTGGGCGGGTGAATTGCTTGAGAGAGCAAATATTACAAGAGGTGCCGCCAATGAAGAGGAACTAATGCATTTAGATCGGGATGTTCTAGGTGAGGTTACTTTCGATCATGGCTGATGATAATAGAGTCCCTTTAGAAGACGCAAGTCAGGAACGCTCGCCGTGGTTGAAATTGGCAGGCGATGCTTATAGGCAGTCAACAACTTACCTCGATACTAACTTCCGAAAGCAGTGGGAAAGGAATATCGCCCTATTTCGGTCTAATCACCCATCTGGGTCAAAGTATGGCGCACAGTCCTACAAGCATCGTGCGCGGCTATTTAGACCGAAGACGCGCAGTGCTATTAGAACGAATGAAGCCGCCGCCGCCGCCGCGTTCTTCTCTACCCAAGATATTATTTCAGTCTACCCAGAGAATGATTCTGATCGGACACAGCGTGCATCCGCTCGTGTAATAAAGAATCTACTACAGTTTCGATTGACCAAAACTATTCCTTGGTTTCAAATTTTAATAGCGGCTTACCAAGAATCAATGGTTTTCGGTTCTGTCATCTCTCATCAGTATTGGGAGTACAAGGAAGAGAGGAAGAAGAGGGTCGAGGAGTTAACCGACGAGTCTGGCAATGTCATACTGAATGAGGATGGGACTCCTGCGGTGACTGAAGTAGAGGGTAAAGTTGTTGTAAAAGATTGTCCGTATATTCGATTAATTGCCGCTGAAAACCTTCGCATTGACGCCGCCTCTGACTGGAATGATCCAATTGGAACATCCCCATACGTTATCGAAGTCATCCCCATGTATCTACAGGATGTCATCGAGAAGATGTCAGAGGTGGATGTAAAGACTGGCGAACCGAAATGGAAGACGCTTACTAAAGACGAATTACTTGAATCCACCAAGCAGAATGAATTCGACTCCACAAGGCAAGCGCGTCAAGGGAAACAGCAAGACCCCACTTCGCAGTCGCGCCAAGACATTTCAGAATTTACAACAATCTTCATCCACAAGAATATTATTCGCAAGGAGGGTAAGGATTGGTTGTTCTACACTGCGGGGACGCGATATCTACTAACTAGCCCGAAGGCGCTTACTGAAATCTATCCGCATCTTCGCGACGGTGAGAGACCTTATGTAATGGGGTCTAGCATGATTGAAGCCCACCGCGTACACCCATCCTCACTGGTTGAGTTGACGCAGGACTTGCAGACTGCGGCCAACGATATTGCAAACCAACGATTTGATAACGTCCAACTGGTTCTCAATAAGCGTTACCACATAAGGCGTAGCGCGAATATAGACATTAACGCTTTGAAGCGAAGTGTTCCGGGTGGTTCTGTGATGATGGACGACCCCGTCCAAGACGTGCAAATAGTGAACACGCCCGACGTTACAGCGTCGAGTTACGAGGAGCAGGATCGACTCAATGTAGATTTCGATGACATCGCGGGTACGTTCTCCCAAGCAACTGTGCAGACTAACCGCAACATGAACGAAACGGTTGGCGGCATGGAGATGCTTAGTTCAGATGCCAACGCTCAGATCGAATACATGATTCGCACCTTTGCTGAGACATGGGTAGAACCTGTGCTTCGGCAACTGATTAGGTTGGAACAGTATTACGAAACAGATGACGTTATTCTGGAAGTCGCTGTCAATAAGGCCGCTGAAGAAGGCGGCATTGGTGCGGAAATATTCCAAAGGTTCATGGGGGATGATGCTGATGATCTGCTTCGCAATGAAGTGACCATAGGTGTTAACGTCGGTATTGGCGCAACAGACCCGGTTAAGAAAATCGAGAGATTACTTATCGGAATCAGGACGCTTGGTGACGTTAACCCAGACATCATCGCTTACTTGAATCAGAACGAAATTACCAAGGAAGTGTTTGGTGCCCTTGGGTATAAGGATTCAACGCGCTTTATCGAAGAGAAAGAAGGCACCATGCTTGGTGAAATGCAGGGTCGTCTTGAGCAGATGGAAGGCGCTATGCAGGCGCTTACCGATAAGGGTGCGAAGGCTGAGATCGACGCACAGTCGAGAATTCTCGCGGCACAAATCAAGGGTCAGGCTGAAGTCATGGCCGCTAAAGAGAAGGCTCTTGGTGATGTTCAGTCTACGATTATTAATACAGATAGTAGGGATCGCGCCGATCAATTACGCCATCAGATTGCTGTTATCGATACCCGCCTTAAAGCGGAGAGAAACGACATCGAGAGGGGTGAGTTGCTACTGCAAAAAGAATCCCTCGTTCATAAGATGCTCATGGAGACTGAGCCGGATATTGGTATCGACCCAGAGGGGAAGAAGATGAGTGAAGTATTGCAAAATGACCAATTTGGCAAGATACAAGGTGCTGAAGGATGAATCATCTGAAAGAAGTTGAAGAAAATTACTTTGTACATGGGTTTTTCGCTTTAACCTATTCTGCGCGGTTGCTTTGGTTGTCCATTACCGCATTACTTCACGCAATCTTCCCACAAATCCTTACTTGCACGACTTC
>JASLZV010000239.1 GCA_030754715.1 Phycisphaerae bacterium | reverse complement strand
GCATACGAGTACGACGTAATCGGTGTGACCGCCGGGGTAATGTCAGCCAAATCCAAAGTCCCGCCGGGAGACGAAGCCGGAACTTCAATGTTGTATTTGTTTTGCCCCGCCCCTGTGACGTTCTCGGTTACCTCATAAGTAACACCGGTCGGCTGAGTCGTTGAATCATCCGTTGCGGTCAGGGCGACGCTGAGAACCCCGCTGCCGTTTAGCGTGCCAGTAACCAGCGTCGGCGACACTGTCTGGTTGCTCGCCGAATCGGTCATCGTCGCTGATGCGACGAACGTGATGTTTCCTGAAGCAGCGGACCCGCCTGCGGTTAGAAAGGTCCCAGTTACGGTGATCGTTGTAAAAGCCATCAGTTCCCCTGCGTTACGTCAACCACAAGCGTGTGCTGACAAGTGTTTTCTTCCAGGTTGGCGAACCGTTGAACATCGGTAACTCGACAACCAAAAATCTTTTTATCCGCCCCCGTCAAGGCAGCGCTATCCACAGCACTCAGGACGCTGTCAACCAAAGTGACATCTTCAGCGTCTAAGAGTTGCCACAAATAGACATGAACCAGCCTGGTTCGCGCTGACACCGCCCCATCCCCGACAAACGCCGGGACCCGGGCCAGGTCGTCGCTGAACGTGACAAACGGGGTGTCTGTGGCATCAGGGGCGGCATCCCTGTACACCTTTGTTGTAATATTTGTAATATTCGCATCCACGATCGCTGTGCGGAGTGCTGAAGCGACGCTAGCCATAACTATGGCCTAATCGCTGCTTGTTGACCAATGATCGTCACTGGCAAGGGGCTGGATGCCGCATATCGCTTAGCCGCAGCCCTTTCAGCCTCGCCGAACATCAACGCTGTCGGGTGAATAATTGCGCTTGAGAGAAGATACATGTCGCGGGCGGCAGTGGTCCACGCCGGACGGACAGGTAGCCCCCCATAGCCGAACTCCTGCTCGGGGGCGTATGCGCTCGTCGAGAACACTTGAACAATCGTTTGGGTGCCACCTTTGGCGAATTGCCCCGTTTGAAGATTCCTCGCAGCGGACCTGCCGAACGTAAACCCGACGCTGTCCTGCAGATCCCCGGCCTGCTTCGCCGGGGGTGTCCCAGGGGCGGACGAAATAACGACCCTCCCCAACTTCTTGTGGAAGTACGGTCGCCCGCCGCCGCCTGGCGTGCCGTACATGTCTCTAATCGCCTTCGAATACTTCGCGCCTACCGTTCCGCCAGCAGCCTTCAAGCCGTGGCGCGCTCCAGCGTTGAAAACGCGCATGGCGTTAGCAAGGATTAGTGTCGACATATCCGGGACTGGTTTCGGCATCAGGATCGTTGCCCCCGTAAGAAAATGCGGAGGTGTGAATGTGTGTACTGAATGGCATCAATGTCATAGGTGCCGTTCAGGAATGAGTCTTGATTAGCGACGACTATTTGGTCGGCGTCGGTAACCGCTGTTCCCAGGGGCAACCATGCGATCACCGTGGACTGGTAAGACGCCTGCCCAGCGTCATCAATAGCGGTCGAGTCGCGGGCGGTGACTCGGCCCACCACAGACGAATCTGTGTTGGTGTAAGTCATTTGCCCTTCAACGTCAACCGTTCCGGATCGGCTCCGCACTGTCAACGACTGGCCTCCGCCACGCATTAGAACACACCTTTACGTCTGTATCGCCTAACCCACCGAAGATCAGAATCAGTGAACCCGCCCAACCCGTTATTGGCGAACGTGAAGGTGGCTCCTTCGACAGCGAGTTTCTCCAATCCCTGTGCGTCAGCAAGCACGGTAGACATTTCGCGGGCCGAGACCCGCAGCATCATTGCCTCCAACTGCTGCTGGTCCTGTACAGACATGCCCGCCGTGTACGTCACGATAGCGCTATTGCCTTGAGTCAGATTCCGGACCCTGTCAAGTCCCCATGAATAGATATCGAAATCAGAAACCGTTTGGGCAACCTCGGAACCCAGGGTTCCGATACTTACCGCGGTCACGGACAGGACTGGGTATTCCTTCAAAAAGATCTGCCTCTGCCCGATTTGAAGCAAATGCGCTTCAGCGGTTACCGAGGTCCCAGACAGAGAACGGCCCAAGATTTGAGAAAGTTCCCGTTCCAAGGCGCCGATCATCGAGTTTGCAGCAGCCTGTTCCCCCGACGTGAACGTTTTGTTCATGTAGGTCCCAAGATCGAGGTAAGTGATGATCGCCATGCGCCTAGCCTATGCGTTTATGGCCTTGCCTTCGGTTAGGCTTCGCCTGCCTCCAGCATGCGCTTCGCGCGCAAAATAAGCAAACGCTCCCTGGTGCTCTTCCCGCCCCATATGCCATAGCGCTCGTTATTGCCGAGTGCATACTCTAAGCATTTGTCTAGCACCGGGCAGTTTGAGCAGGTCGCCTTGGCGGCCCAGAGGGCTTCCGTGTCCCCTGGGGAAGGGTAAAAGATCGCTGGGTCTTCCACGAACCTGCACGCTGATTCTGCCTGCCAACCTGGCCGCTCGATAGCGATGATGCCCTCGGGGTTGTCCCACCCCGAGGATTCGGCTCGCTGTGGTGGGACACTTCCGTCTCGGGGCATTTACATAGCATGTCATGTAATAACGCCCAGATGACGGTTATGTTACGCCGGATGCAGGGTCATGTACTCTTGTGCAGTGTGGGCCCCCAGCAGCCTTTAGACGAGTTCCAATGTCTCGACCCGCCGCCTTTGTAATACAGCCAAGCGGCGACACCGACGTTCCCCCTGGAGTCCATGATGTGCCACCCAGAAAATCCGGCCCGTTCCGAACGCTCCTCCCAGAACTTGGGGAGATGCTGGAAGTACCCACTCGCCCCGCTGCTCTTATGAACAGCGTCGCTCCAACGGCTTGTTGGCTGCCCGGACGACTCACAGAACGCCACCCGTAACGCCCAATCCCTGTCCTTCGGAAGGAAATACTCTCTGACAAGCCGTCCAAGGGTGGGCATTGAATGGATGTTTTCGCACGAACCAACTGACGGGCACTCGCCCGTATTGGCATCGGCCCATCGGTCGAAATCGGTTTCAACCCATGTAACCGTGACGGGGACTCGAATCGTGGTTGTGGTAGTGGTCCGTGGCGGCCACGTTGGGTGGGATGGCCTTGGAGGGACCTTGAGGGGCTGCGCTACCAGGTGGACGGTGGTTACGCTACCGCCTGCCGGGGCGCTGAGCGCCCTCCTGCTGGCTCCTGGGTCAGCGCTGGCCTGCTGGCCCTCTGGGGCCCCTGCAGCGTCCCAGAGGGTCAGACCCGCCGTTAGGCAGACTAGAACAGCACCAAATCGAGCAAGCCATTTAGTCGTAGTCACGGATCCCACATTCTGTTTTTTGTCAGGCCGAGATCGGTCGCTTCAGCGGGGTGCAGGTGCTTCCAGTCATGGTGTGCTCGACAAAGCACCTGACAGTTGTCGGGGTCGAGCCAGTCGCCGCCGCGCCCCCTGCCGACGATCTCGTCAACATCCAGGGGGCCCCAGCAGTCTATATCAGGTACAAGGTGCATTGCTACACATTTGTACTGGTCTCGTTCCAAGACCTCTTTTCTGACCCTGGAGCGGATATTCAACTCCGCTCTCCGCTTGGCACTCATGGGGTTAAGCCCGCCCGACCTCCGTATCGGACCTGAGCGCTTCACTGATAAACTCCGGGAATGACAACATTGCTCATGCTCATCTCCTTCGTAGCCGGATTTGCGTTCTGCGTATTATTCGCTTTGGCCAGCGCTTTGCGCTTCAGGGCCAGGATGGACGCCATCGAAGAGTACGACACTCTAAATGAGATATTCGCACACGGCGAACAGATGG
>JASLZV010000238.1:3568-3808 GCA_030754715.1 Phycisphaerae bacterium | reverse complement strand
GCCGGTAAATCCACTTGCCGCCCGGCCTTCGGTTTTGTCACAAAGGTCACGAAGGCCGCGAAGACGATAGGTATTTCTATGTGGGCTTTGTGTTATTTCGTGGGCCCGCTGCGCAGGGCAACGACGAACGGGAATTGTGTGAAGGCGATACGGTAACGTTGTTTCACGGCTTGCCAGAACAAGTTCAACTCCTCTTTGTTGGTCGGCCGCAGACTCGGGACCGAGTAGCCGAAGTTCCAC
>JASLZV010000238.1:0-3558 GCA_030754715.1 Phycisphaerae bacterium | reverse complement strand
GGACCTGGCCAGTTCGGTCAGCATTCTTGGAGTTACCAGGTGCAGCCGGCGAGCCCTCTCCTCGGGCATCTCGGAAGTCAGGGCGAACTTGCCCATTTCCATGCCCTCGAACACCTCGCGATTTGCCTCGATGGCAACGATGGGATACGGGGTCAGCACCAGTTTGTCGGGTGAGGTGTAACCCTCGACAAACTTTGCCGAATTGAGCAGTGACTTGAGAATAAAAGGTTCTGTTACGGGCTTGGGGCCCGGCCACGCCAGCAGGGGAAGCATCAGGACAATCGCCCTGAATCTTTTGAACCATCCCCACCTTGTCAGTATCGCCGCGGCGCCGACGGCGCCCAAGGCCACGTAGGGCACAGAGTTTTCCCCATACGGTGACCTCAGGCTCAATTGCGTGGCAATCCCAACGATGCCAGCCAGGAGAACGGCCCATTGCCGGCTGTTCACTTGCCTGAACTTTGCAATTGCCCCGACCGTGCCGGCCAGCATCAGTACCAGGACCCCCGGGGCCAGCCACAGATGCTCGCTGATGGCGTCCCAGCCTCTGCGGTCCACCCAGGTGCCGGCATGGTACTCCACGTTCCAGAAGATGAAATTCTCCGGGTCGGCCAGGAAAAAGGGCAGGAACAAGGCCAGGCATGCGGCAGCGGGCAGTACTGCCGCGATAATTCTGTCTCTGGTCCCGCGCCCCTGCAGTATCAGAAAAACACCGAGGACACCAACCGCCGGGGCCGCGGTCAGGCGGCATCCGATGGCCAATACGCCCGCCGCGGTAAAGAGCAACACTTTCCTGTAATACGACCAGGGTATACAGATGCCCAGCGTCGCCAGCATCAGGAAAAAACCGGTGGCAGCGTATGTCTTGCCCATGCATACGAAGTGCACCCAGAAAAGTGAGGTAGCCGTAACCCACGCCGCGACGAGTCCCGCGTAACGCCCCGCGGTGCACAAGCCCAGGCAGAATACCGCCGCGAGCGTTGCCAGGCCCCAGGCGGCGTTCACGATTCTCTGCTGGAGATACCCGAAGCCGACAATCTTCATCACCAACCCGTTGACGTAGGGCAGCGCCGGCATCTGGGAATAGGCGAAGTCGCGGTAGGGGACCTGGCCCGCGATAGCCTTCTTGGCCGCAAGACAGTAAAACCCCTCGTCCGCATTCAGTCTTCCGATGAGAACATATTTCCAGGCGAGCCAGGCGTACACCACGAGGATCAGCAGGAGCAGAATTATGGACTTGCCCGCGCGCCCTTGCGATGTGTCGTTCATCCCAATTCCCTTGTCCCGCATAGTCCAACGCCGCGCAGGCGGGTGCGGGGTCAGGTCCTCTGGTTCGCCTGAGACGACGTCTCTGGCGAGGCGATGATTCTCAGGTCCAGTTCGGCCAGTTGATCACCGTCCACTTCCGCAGGCGCGCCGGTCAGCGGGCACGTGCCCCGCTGCGTCTTGGGAAAGGCGATCACGTCGCGAAGCGAGGACGCCCCAATCAGTTCCATCACGATCCGGTCCAGACCAAGGGCTATCCCGCCGTGAGGCGGGGCGCCGAACCGAAGCGCATCGAGCAGAAAGCCGAACTTCTCCTGGGCCTCGGCCGGTCCGATCCCCAGCAGGCCAAACACCTGCCGTTGGACTTCCGGCAAGTGGATACGGATTGACCCGCCGCCCATCTCCTGCCCGTTGCATACCAGATCGTAGGCCCTGGCCTTCATGTCGCCCGGGGCCTTGTGCAGTTGTTCAATATCATCGACGGCCGGCATGGTGAACGGGTGGTGCAGCGAGTCCCAGCCCTGCGAGTCGGCGTTCCAGGCCACCAGCGGAAACTCGGTCACCCAGCACCATGCAAAAGCGTCCTTGTCGAAAAGGTTCATGTCCCGGCCGAGTTTCACGCGAAGCGCCGCCAGCACCCGGTCTACCGCGGCGGGCTTGTCGGCCGAGAACAGAATGATGTCGCCGTCGTCTGCGCCCAGGCGCCTGCGGAGTTCGGCCTGCATTTGGTCTGTCAGGAACTTGGCCACCCCTCCGGCCAGTCGGGTCTTTTCCACCTTGCACCAGGCCAGACCGGCGGCGCCGTGCTGGCGGGCATAGTCGATGCAGCCGTCAATCTCCTTGCGCGTGAGCTTCCCCCCGCCGGTGGGGCAGAGGGCCTTGATAATTCCGCCGCCCCCCAGCGCATCGGCGAAAACCTTGAATTCCGAGCCGGCCACGATGTCGCCGACGTCGTGGAGAAACAGTTCGAAGCGGATGTCCGGACGATCCGTGCCGTACTTGTCGATCACCTCCTGGTACGTCATAACAGGGACCTGACGGGGGAACGGCTTGTCCGTCAACTCGCAGACCGCGGACATCACCTTGTTGGTGATGTTCATCACGTCGGCCTCGGTGGCGAAACTCATCTCCATGTCCAGTTGGGTGAATTCCGGCTGGCGGTCGGCACGGAGGTCCTCGTCACGGAAGCAGCGGACGATCTGGTAATACTTGTCCAGCCCCCCGACCATGAGAATCTGCTTGAACAACTGCGGGCTTTGCGGCAGGGCGTAGAAGGACGTCTGCTGCATCCGCGAGGGAACCAGAAAGTCCCGAGCGCCTTCCGGCGTGGACTTGGTCAGAAACGGCGTTTCGATTTCAATGAAGTTCTCCTCGTCCAGCACGCGGCGCATAGTCCGGGTAATTTGGTGTCGCAGGCGTATTGCCCGCGTCATCTCCGGGCGGCGCAGGTCAATGTAGCGATACCGCAGGCGCGTGTCCTCAGACACCTGGGAATACTCATCCGGCTCGAACGGCACGGTGTCGGACTTGTTCAGAACCGTCAGGTCGTGCGCGACCACTTCGATTTGGCCGGTGGCGATCTTGGGGTTGATGCGGTCCTCGCCCCGGTGGCGGACAGTACCGGCCGCCGAAATCACCCACTCGTTTCGCAGGCTGCGGGCCAATTTGTACATCGCCTCGCCGCCGACGCCGCCCTTTTGGGGCAGGTCGAACACCACCTGCGTGATCCCGTCGCGATCGCGCAGGTCCACAAAGACCACACCGCCGTGATCGCGGTAACTGCGCACCCACCCGCACAGGCGGACGTCCATGTCGAGGTCGCTTTGGCGGAGTTGCCCGCACGTGTGCGTCCTGTTGAGAATTTCATCGGATATCTGTGCCATGCGCGATTCCAAATTGGATATTCTTGAGTTTTGTATATCGGTTGCTGTCGGTAGTTTGTAATCCGGGATGTCCGGTCTTTCCCGGCTACGTTCTCAGGTGTCCGCTTCCGCTGACGATCCACTTGTAGGTGGTCAGATCCTCGGCGCCCATTGGCCCGCGGGCGTGCAGTTTGTCGGTGCTGATACCCACCTCGGCGCCCAGCCCGTACACCCCGCCGTCGGACAGCCGCGTGGAGGCGTTGACCATCACGCTGGAGGAGTCCACAGCCGCTACGAACCGTCCGGCTGCCTCGATGTCGTCGGTCACAATCGCGTCGGTGTGCCCGCTGCCGTACGTGTTGATGTGCTTGACGGCCTCGTCCAGGCCGCCCACCACCCTCACCGCCAGAACCAGGTCCAGGTACTCGGC
>JASLZV010000237.1 GCA_030754715.1 Phycisphaerae bacterium | reverse complement strand
TCGAACTGCTCGTGTCGTAGTTCTTCAGCCAGTTGCTTAGCCAAGATATCACCACAGACAAACATTACGCCGGGGTATTGCCTGCGAGCCCGATCTACCATCTTTCCGACCAGATCCACGCCGGTGTAATCTGCTGAAATGTCGCGTTGCCGCAGGTATCCCCAAAGGTCGCCCAGGCCGCAGCCGACGTCCAGCAGGCGCTTGGCCTCCAATGGGACGTTGTCAACAAGCACGGAAAAGCGGGCTACTTGACCGGCTGAGTCGGCCCAGTCCACGATGTCGTAGTTGGGCCGGTCCTCTGAGATCCGCGGCTCGTAGTGATTACGGGTGGCCTTGATCCTGTTCATTGGTTGGCACCGGATGGACTAATTCTCTTGGTAAACCTCTGCGTTTTCGACCAGGTCATTGTAGAAAGATTGGCCGCCCAGGGCGATTGCCCATGGCTTGATCGCGCCGCGCGAGTCCCAGTAGTCCAGTTCAGCGGTATGGTAGTCCACAGCGATCTGGTGCAGGGTGGCATCCAGTAGGCGCGTCTGGAGATCTTTGATCTGCTTCCAGATCTGTCGGATTGTGGGGTCCTTGGGGTGCTGCCTGGCCAGGTCGCGCCGGGCGCTGTCAAACCGTTCGATCTCAGCCAACAGGCTGGCGAAGTTCTGCTTCTGCCACCGGTTGCGCCCAGCCGGCGTGCGAAACGATTCCAGCCGCCCACGGGCCTGACGGATCAAATCAGCATGTGCTTCGCCCAGTTGGTCTGCTCGGATCACGTCGGCTCCGAAGTGCCCACGTAGATATTCCGGCAAGCGGATCGGTGTTTTGAGCGAGCGAAGCCGGTCCAAAAAACCAAAGCGGATTCGGATAATCGGATGCAGACGCCCGGGCAGCAGCCCGGCAGCGGAGAGCTTGGCCGCTAGGCGGGTGCTGGCAGGCATGTACAGCGAGCCGCGATAGGGCAGGGTAAGAGGCCCTCCGTCGCGGCCGCATCGCACCTGAATCGCCAGCAGTATCGCCTTGCCTGCCAGGGTTGCAACCCCGGCTCGGGTCAATTGCCGCACGGGGATTCCCCCGTCGGGCTCGAGGGCAAAACGACGGTCGCCGATCCGCAGGCGTCCCTCTTGTAGAAACACTCCCGTTCGCACACGATGTCCGTCGCATTGAAGGGAGGCGAAGAAGGGCAACTCCCCCTCCGAGGTGCGAAGTGGGCGGAGTTTCTCACCGGTCTCCTCGATGGCTTCGTTGTATAGCTGGGCCGCTAGGTCGTACTTTCTCGTAAAGACCTCCAGCAGGGCGGTCCGGTCGTTGCCGGCCCTGCAGGCGAACAGCCTGGAAGAAACATCCAGTTGCACCTCTCTACCGATGTACTTGTCCAGCCACTGGCGGTACAGTTCAACTAGGCTCCCGCCCGCGCACGCCTCAAGCAGGCCCGCCAGCAAAGCCCGCTCGCCGGCCATCCACTCGACGGTACGCCGCCGAGAATCCTCGGCGGGAAAGGTGACCAATATGTTGGCCTCGGCGCGGTCCAGAATTTCCCAGAGAAACGGTCCGGTCTGCTCGACTGACAGGTCGCCAATGATGCGGTGATAGTCCCACCGCCCGATGTAACTAGGCCCGACCAGTTGCCAGTTGTCGCTGGGGGAAAACTCGTCATACAGGTCTTCCACGGATCGGCCCAGGCGTTTAGCCAGCACCTTTGTCCCCATGCCCGTCAGCTGCTCCCAGTCGCGAACATCAACGGGCTGGCGCCCGAGGAACTCAAAGTAAAATACCGCTGAGCCCCAGTCAGCCCCGCCGCTGTGATGAAAGCGTTCGCGAACCAACCGGAGGCCGTCCTCACCCAACTGTGCCCCCAGTGACGTGAAGGCCACGTCAATGTCTTCGATGAAATGCCGGATGTCCAGCCCACGCCGTGCCAGAGCCTGCAACTTGGGCCCCACGTCCCACAGACTGTGACAATTCTGATCGATGCTCAAGACGGTGGTTGACATGATTCACTTCAATCGGCTTCCGGCTGGATGGCTAGGTGGGTCAAGTCGCCGCACATCTCTCCGGAATAGGCGCAGCGGACGATAGTGTCCAGACATGGGTCCGTCACCCTACCCTCCCCGTCTATGGTAAAGTACACTCGCAGTATGTCACCGCTGCGGGCGTGGACCAGGACCGCTTTCTTGCCCAAAGCGTAATCCCCGGACCAGCCAAACCGCTTGGCCGTCAGGATGGCCGCCGCCGCCGACCCTGTTCCACAGGCCAGAGTCTCGGCCTCCACGCCGTACTCGTAGGTCCGTAGGGCAATCTCGCCCTCCCCGAGCACCTGCACAAAGTTGGCGTTCACGCCGTGGGGTTGCGGAAAACGCTTGTGGTGTCGAATGGCCGCACCCAGACGGCCTACCTCCGCGAGGTCTATGTCGTCCACGTATGTTACCACATGCTCAATGCCAGTGACGGCGAAGTCGCACGGGATCAGGCGGCCGTCCACGTCCAGTTCCAAACCGGTCTGAACATCCTCGGGCATGGGAATACAGACGCGGACGTGACCGTCGTCGAGGGGTTCGCCAAGCACCACACCGGCAGGGGTAAGTATCTTTACCTCCTCGTCATCCATCATATCCTGCCGAGTGGCCCAGCGGATGAAGCAGGCCGTTCCATTGCCACACAGGTTCGCCTCCGTGCCGTCCGGTTCAAGAAACCTTGCCGCTATGTCGGCCACCCCTTCGATTTCAGGCTCGCAGGCAAAGACAATGCCGTCGGCCCCAAGCCCCAGGGCTCGGTGACATATTGTTCGGGCGAATTGCCCGGCCCGGCTTGGCGAACTGAGAATGTCATCAAACTGGCCGCTGCGATTGTCTATGCAAACAAAATCGTTGCCGCTTCCCGACAGTTTGCAGAATTCAATTACCTTATCCGTACATCCCATTCGTACACTCCACACTCAACCGAAACGAGCGATGGGACAACACATCGTATTACTATAGCGGCATGGCAGGTGAGATTCAAAGTGTTCGCATAAAACAACGTTCGCAGCCAGTGGTCTCC
The DNA here is from genome assembly GCA_030754715.1 of Phycisphaerae bacterium. Taxonomy (GTDB): domain Bacteria; phylum Planctomycetota; class Phycisphaerae; order SM23-33; family SM23-33; genus JASLZV01. Next base: position 782 of record JASLZV010000237.1, on the reverse strand, counting down.
GGGTGGCCAAGGAAAAGGAAATCAATCTTTGAAGGCGTGACAACCTACTGGTAACCTTTGCTACTCACAGCGCAAAGAGCGCCGTATTCAAGATCGCGTGAGCAACATCAGGTCTTCGAGGACAACAGTGTGGATGAACAGTTAAAGCGGAGATTGGAACTAATATATCAGGCGATGAAGGATCATCTGTTCGAAGGGATGATTCCTTTCTGGTGCCGGCGCGCCATGGATCGGGAATATGGGGGTTACATGACGAATTTTGATGAGTCAGGTAACCCCAAAGACATGCCGGTGAAGAATACGTGGTCCCAGGCACGCTATTGTTGGTTCTTTTCGCACCTGTGTCGCACATTCGCCCCGCGCGATGAGTGGGCCGGGCTGGCCCGCGCCGGCGTCGATTTCCTGATCCAACGGTGCTGGGACCAGGATTACGGTGGCTGGTATTGCAGGCTGCGGCGCGACGGGACCGTCTTGCTCGACAAGAAAATCGTGTACGACCAGTGTTTCACAATATACGCCCTGGCGGAGTACTACCTGGCTTTTGACGACAAGCGCGCTCTGCAATACGCCTCCGACACCTTTGACCTCCTCCAGAAGTATTGCGCCGACACGCTGTCTGGCGGCTATTACGAATACCTCGAACGGGACTGGCGAGTTTCCCCGCCCGGGGCCGCTTGCGGCGACATGAAGTCCTTGGACTCACACATGCATCTAATGGAAGCATTCACGCCGCTTTTTCAGGCATCCGGCAGAGAAATCCATCGGCGAAAACTCTTGGAGAT